>JBIIUN010000539.1:0-3219 GCA_044339945.1 Kapaibacterium sp. (SeqCode) | reverse complement strand
GAGGTGCCGGGGCCGAACCGGTTGAACTCGAACGTTGTCGCCTGGTGGGCCGTGACCGCCGCAACCAGGCGGAAGACCAAAACCGCGCGATCAACCGACTGCTGGCTTGGGTGCCAGGGTATCCGGTCAGCGTGTGCGACTGGGCCCGGCCGTCCGTTTACCGGTTGCTCCAATGGAGCGGGCTGGAGCTGCCCCCGGCAATCCGCGGCTGGTTCACGGCCGATCCCACCGTGGAATTTCACCAGGTGGCGGCGCTCCTGGTCCGCGACGATGACGCCGAGGCGGTGGCCTACTGCGCCGCGCAGGGGTTGCGGCGGGAGCCGGAGAGCCGTTTGCCGGCACTGGAAACGCTTTGCGTTCACAGCCAAAACCTCGGCGCTTCCCGGCGCTGGGGTGCCCTTTGCGGCATTCTCGCGGGCTGCCCGGTGCCGGTGCAGCCCCACCCGGCGGAGCTGCGGGCGGGTGTCGGGGCCAGGGCCGGGACACCGCTGACGCCGGAGTGGTCCGCCGCCGGCCGCCTCCTGGCCGTGGCGGGCGGACCGATGCGTCAGGCCGGTTCGGCGCTGCAGTTGCTGGCGGCGATGGGCCCGGAGTTCCGCGAACTCGCCCGCCATGCGCTGGCGACCGAGGCCGAGCCCGGCTGTCCGGCCAATGTGTCTCAGGCCGTGCCGCGGCGCCGCCTTCCGGAAGCGGGACTGCTCGGTGGCTCCCCCTTCCGGTTGACGCCGCCGGCGGAGCTGCCCGACGAGCTGCAGCCGATTTTTGACCTCGCCGTTCCGCTGGCGTGGAGAACCGACCCAGGTCGCGTGCGCGGATTGCTGGTGACGGCGCTGCACAATGTCGATTGGTCGGGCCGGCTCGCCAAGTGGAAGGACGCGGCGACGCTGGAACGGATCGTCACGGCGGTGGCGAACAGCGAAGAGCCCGAACTTCTGTTGCACGCCGTGCTCGCCGCGGGCGGCACTCAGGACACCGACCTCCACAAGCTGGCCATCAAGATTGCCCGTGCGATTCCGGAATCTCTCCTGGCGGCCGGCGAACTCGGCGCCTTGGCGCGCCCCTGGAGCGCACGGGCGACCGGCGAAGAAGCCACAGCGGGGAACTCGAACGCCTCCAAGACCGGGAGCGCGAACGATTTGGCCGACCTGGACGACGACGAACTCGACTTCGCCGACCTCGAAGAGCTGTTGGCCGACTGAAGCTCCTGTTTCCACCTATCAAAACTCCTCAAATGAATCGTAACAAAGCCCTGCTCCGCGGTTTCGCGGAACCCGACCTGCCCGCGGTCACCGCCAAACTCGCCGCCGCCGGCTACGCTCTGGCGCAAACCCTGGCCGGCTGCGACGTCGTCGTGCTCGGCCCGGGAGCCAACGAAAAGACCGTGAACCTCGCGCGGGAAAGGAAAGTGCCGGCAATTCCCTGGTCTGAGCTGCAACTCAGCCTGCCCGGTGAACCGGGACGGCCCAAGGCGGCGACGGAACGGCGGCCGCTGTTCCAAGATTTGGGCGACGGCCGAGTCCGGGTGCTGGACCAGCTTCTGCGGGCCGAGTTGCCGGCGTCTGGGCTACCCGCAGCCGACCTGTTCACGGGGCTCTGCTTCGACGAGCCGTTCCTGCGCGCGTTACGCGCCGTGGCGCGCGGCGCCGCCCACGGCTTTCCGACTGCCCTTGAGGGGCCGACGGCCGCCTCGAAGACCACCGTGGTTTTGTGGCTGGGACGACTGCTGGGGCGGTCCGTCACCCGGCTCAACCTGTCCGGCCAGACGGACACGGGGGAATTGATCGGCCGCTTCGTGCCGCTGCTGCCCGGCGACGACTGGGATCTGGCGTCATTGCGGGCGTGCGAGGGGCATCTCCAGCCGCTCACGCGCGACCTTCTCCGGCAGGCGGAAGGTCGGGAACTGACCTGGGCCGAACGGGTGCTGATCCGCCGGGCGGAGGCGATTGAGACTCATCAGTGGCGGTTCCAGGAGGGCGTCATTCCGCAGGCCATGCGGCACGGGCACTTCGTGTTGGTCGATGAACTCAATCTGGCTGAACCGCAAGTCTTGGAGCGCCTTAATCCTGTGCTGGAAGATCCCGCGAGCCTGCTGCTCTCGGAAGGCCACCAAAACCGGTTTGGAGGTGCGGACGGGTTGCCAATCCATCCAGACTTCAGGATCTTTGCGACTCTCAATCCGACGGAATACTCGGGTCGCTCGGTGCTGAGCCCGGCCTTCCGGGACCGCTTCACCAACTGGTTTCATGCCGAAAGTCCCGGCGAACGCGAATACTTTTTGCATCTGCGATTCCTGGTTTTCGGAGAACAGCCGGCGGTCCAGCTGGAAGATGGCATCTATCAGGCGCCCGCCTCGCAGCCTCTGTATCCGCAGTTGGCCGACGTTCCGGGCATCGAAGTTCTGCTGGAGCGCCTTGCCCGCTTCCACGCGCTCCTGGCGGCGGCCAGCGTTGACGGTGGCAACGGGCAGCCCGGGCTCGGCCGGTCGCGCCGCGAGCGCTACGTGTTCTCGCGTCGCGGACTGCTGACGTGCCTGCGCCTGTGGGCGCAAGCCGACGGCGCCAGCGTGGAATCCCGGTTGGGACGGGCCCTTTCGATCTACTTCGAGCGCCTGGCGCCCGGCGACCGCAAGGCGGCCCGCTCCATCGCCAGCGCGGCCGGACTGCCAGCCGAGGATTTCGCATGAAGCCGGAGATCCAGGAACTGCTCGGGGAACTGTCGCAGACGGCGAGAGTGCTGGCGGGACGCGGCGACATCACGGTGGTCGAGGGGGACGAACGCGGTTGGTCATTCAATGAGCGTTCCGGCGTGATTTCGATGGATACGAAGCGCCTGCGGACGGAGTCGGCAAACTTCAACCGCGGGCTGCTGATGCACGAGGGCGCCCACGCCGCCATCACGCGACTGCATTGGTTCATGCGGGGAAACTACTTCCTCCGGCCCGAAGTGTTTTCGGTGATCAATGCGTTCGAGGATTGCCGCATCGAGGCGTGGCTGCTTGAACGCTTTCCCGGCTGCTGCGGTTGGGTGGAGGAGTATAACGCGAAGCTGATCGGCGGGACCGTGGGGGGCCGCGGGGCGCCGGCGCCCGATCGCCCCTTGATCACGGTTTTACCGTGGCTGCTGGTCTCGAGCTGGTGGCATGGCCGGGAGGCCGTCGCCGCGACGCTTCCTCCCGAATGGAAGCAGTTGCAGGACGAAGTCTGGCCAGCGGTGGAGGCG
>JBIIUN010000507.1:0-3414 GCA_044339945.1 Kapaibacterium sp. (SeqCode) | reverse complement strand
ACACATTAAGCGCCCCGGATTTGTGGGAACAGGAAGTGCGGCTGTGTCAGGCGGAGATGTGGGACGTGTTCGAAAAAATCATCCTGCCGGTGGTTCGCCGCCTGGTTCCGGAGTCCGCCCCGATGCGGAATCCTGAACGATTCCGCGCCTGGCTGCACGCTTGGTTGAGCGAACATCATGCCGGGCCCAGGCCGGGACCGTCGCCACGCTCGGGCCGCCTTCGGGGTCGTCAGTTGGGGGCATGGCTGCGCTCGAAATCAGGCGGCGGCCCTACGGACCGGAGCGAAGTCGTCAGCCGGGATGACCTGCCGGAATATGAACGGCTGGCACAGGGCCAGGCGCGGGCCATTGAGCGGGTGTCCGAAGAACTGCTTCGCTGCCTTCAACCCGCAGTTCAACGGCGCTGGAGCGGACCCCATTCGTCGGGGCCGCAGCTTTGCCTGCGCAGCGTGGTGCGGGCCGAAGGCGATCCACAGCGCCGCGGGTTGGTGTGGCGGCGGATTTCCGGCGGTGAGAAGCTTCCCGATCCCGTGTTTGTCCTGCTGATTGACCGTTCCGGCTCAATGCAAGGCGAGCGGATCAAGGCCACCACGGCCGCCACGGTGCTGCTGGCGGAGACCTGTGCCCGGTGCGGTCTGGGGCTCAGCGTGTTCGCCTTTGGCGACGAGTGTGAGCAGGTGGCCGATTGGCGTGACGCGCTGGATGACAGCGCACGGGCACGGATTGGCGGATTGCCCACGTCTGCCGAGGGCGGGACGGAGCTGGCGGAGGCGCTTCAGACCGTCCGACCCCACGTGACGGAGGCGCCTTTTGCCCAGAAGTATTTCGTAATTCTGAGCGATGGTGGAGTTTCAGACGAGGCGGCGGTTCGAAATGAGCTTCTGAGACTGAAAGGGGAGGGCGTTCAGGTCCTCGGCTTGGGGCTGGGCGACGAGACGAAGAAATTGCGTCAACTGATCCCTGACGCGGAGATCGAACTGTCCCCATCCCAGTTGCCCGGTGCCTTCCTCCGGTTGCTCCGGCGGGCAGTGCCAAGGCCTGGGGCGCGCTGAAGACGCTTCCGGCCGGGCTGTGGACCCGGTTTGACCGCGCCGGATCGCTGGCAACGCGCGGGCGGAGGGCCGCACCCCGTCATTGGAACTCGACCATCACACCCGCCAACGGGAAATGGATCCAAGTGCCGGCGACGGGCGTCGCGGCACTCGCCAATACCTCCCGGTAGGCGGCGAGTTGGCCGGTGAATTGGGCCGCCTTCGCCTGGCATTGATCCCGGCGGATGGGCGCGCTTTTGTGGTCAACGATCACCACGCCGCCGGAGGCGAGCCGGAGGACGAGATCGACCGTGCCGTGCCAACGTCCGCCGGCGCGGCGGGGGCCGGTGGCGGTCATCTCGGTTGACCAGCGGGCGCCAGGGAAACGGGTCGAAACCCATTCAGCAAACCGGTTGCCCGCGGCGACCACCGCAGTCGCCGCAATCATTCCGCTGACAGAAAATGCCGCCAGACACCGTGCGGCAACAGCCTCTTTGGCCCGTTCATCGAGGAACTGCAGTGAAGGAAGCGCGGCGCAGTAGGCATGGACGGCATCTCCGAGAAGGTTGAAACGGATTTCGTCGCTCCCGGCCGGGAAGTAGGACGGCCCGGGCAGCTCCTCGCAACGCAGAGGGACTGAGACCGCCCCCGCAGCCGCTTGGCTGGGCGAGTGAAACCGGGGCATGAGTTCGGGCGGCTGGGCGATTGTGTTCAACGCCAGCCAGCGCTGCTTTTCTGCGCTGACTACCCGGCGATTCTCCGCCTGGGCACAGTCCAAGCGTCGAAGCACAAAGGTGGTCTCAATGCCGTCCAGTGCATGCTCACCCTCGCCCAAATCACACGGGAGCAACGAATCCACGGCGGAAAGCCGGGCCAGCCACGCGTATTTTCCGTCCCGATGTGCGAACACGAGCTTTTGCTTGGCCCGGGTGCAGCCCACGTAGAGCAGCCGGAGGTTTTCATCCGCTTCGCGGGCGGCACGTTCCTGGCCCTCCGCCGAGGTCAGGGCCCGGTCTTCCAGTCCGCTTCCCTTGCGCAGGCCGCCGAACATGCCGTCCGTCTGGCCGAAAGGCCACGTCCAGGCCCGCACGGTCCGTCCGGCCAATGGATCCGCCTCGGTGCCCCCGCCGCCGGTGACGACCGGGGACCACAGGTCGGGGGAGCGCGCCGAATCCAATCCGCTCAACACGACAACCGGCCATTCCAATCCTTTCGCCGAGTGGTAGGTGGTCAACGTCACCGCGTCGTGACCCTGCGGCGGGTAACACACGTCGAGACCCTCGGCTTCGAGATGTTCCAAATGCAGGATCAACCCGTTTAGGGTGACGGCTTCCCCCGCTTCCAGGGCGGACTCCTCATACTCCCGGCTGTGCCGCAGCAGGGAGTCCAGGTTCGCACAGCGCCGGGCGGGATCTCGCCATTGGGCTACCAGGTTGGGCAGCCTCAGCGCCTCGAAGATCTGGGGGACAATCTGCGCAGGCGAGAGGAGCCTGCGGTCGATCTTTTCCAACTGAGCGAGGCGCGGTTCGCCCGCCCATGGTTGGCCCCGGCCGGTTTCCTCATCCCGGCGGGCGGCCATGACTTCCCGCAGACGGACTTCGAGCCAGGCCGGCGTTGCCTGGCCGGGGTCACCCAACAGGTGGATCAGCGTGGCGGCCGCCAGCGAATCATGCCGGTCCGCCACCAGGCGCAAGCCCGCCAAAACCAGCGCCCCTTCGCGGGTGGACAACAGCCCCGGACTCTCCAGCAGGCAGGGAATCCCAAAGTCTTCCAGCGCTACGGCCAGCGGCGTGAGCAGGCGGTTGGTCCGTTCCAGGACGGCGATTTTGCCGGGGAGGAACCCTTCCTGGATCAGTTGGGCGATGCCGCCGGCCAGCGCGGTCGCGTCTTCCGCCTGGTTCTCCGTGTGCAGCACCCATCGCTCCAATCCTTTCGGAGCGCCCGGCTGGGTCGGTTGCTGGCGGGCTTCCTCGCCCAGCAAGGGCGCGAAGCCGGTGCCGACAAACTGGACCAGCCCCCGCTGGCTGCGAAAGTTGCAGGGCAGCTCTTCGCGCGTGGCGCCCGCGGTGCCATGCCAAAGGTCGTTGACCAGCTTGGGGTCCGTGTCGCGGAAGCCATAGATGGCCTGTTTGGGATCGCCCACCCAACGACTGCGAGGCGAGATGCGCCGAAGGCGTTGGAAGATCGCGAGCTGCAGCGGGTTGGTGTCCTGGAATTCATCCACGAGCAGCAGGTCAAAATCCTCGCCGAGACGGGTGGCGAGGGCCGGGTCATCCAGCAGCCGGAGGAGCAGGATTTCCAGGTCGGTGTAATCGACCAGGCCGCGCTCAGATTTGTAGCGCCGATATTCCGCATCCAGCCGATTCGTTTCCCCGGCCAGGAG
>JBIIUN010000344.1:0-5521 GCA_044339945.1 Kapaibacterium sp. (SeqCode) | reverse complement strand
CAACCTGCGTGGCGGCGGCGAATACGGCGAGGAATGGCACCAGGCCGGCACCAAGCTGCGGAAGCAAAACGTCTTCGACGACTTCATCGCCGCAGCCGAATGGCTCATCGCGAACCAATACACGGCGCCCAAACACCTCGCGATCTCCGGCGGCTCCAATGGCGGCCTGCTCGTCGGTGCGTGCTTGGCGCAGCGACCCGACCTTTACGGCGCGTGCCTGCCGGCCGTGGGCGTGATGGACATGCTGCGCTTCCAGAAGTTCACCATCGGCTGGGCCTGGACGAGCGATTACGGCTCAAGCGACAACGCCGACGAGTTCAAGGCGCTCCATGCCTACTCGCCACTGCACAATCTCAAGCCCGGCACCTGCTATCCGCCCACGCTCGTGACCACGGCCGACCACGACGACCGCGTGGTCCCGGCGCACAGCTTCAAGTTCGCCGCGCGCCTCCAGGCCGTGCAGAGTTGCCGGAACCCGGCGCTCATCCGCATCGAAACCAAGGCCGGCCACGGCGCCGGCAAACCCACCGCCAAGGTGATCGAGGAAGCCGCCGACAAGCTGGCCTTCATCGGGGAGCAGTTGGGCGTGAAGGCTCCAACGCACTAAGGTTAACCCCGGAAATCTCTCCCGTGGCGAACGTCCGCTCCATTTCCTGGGCCTGCAATCGGATTGGAATATCCCTCGCGAACCGCGGCCGACATTCGGCTGCCGCCCGCTGGTATCGTCGCGCCATCCGTTGGGACGCGAGTTGGGATGCTCCGCGATTCAACCTGGGCGTGGTTTGCAAGCTGACCGCACGCTGGAGCTATTGCTTGGAGGCCAACCAACGCGCCGTCGAACTCAATCCGGAAAACGAAGGTGCTTGGTGGAACATAGGCATCGCCGCCACTGCATTGTCCCAGTGGGCCGAGGCTCGCCGGGCGTGGGGCGAAATCGGATTGGATTGCCCGCCGGGAAACGACGAGGTGGACCTCCAATTGGGCGCACATCCGGTCCGACTGAATCCTCAGGGCAGGGCCGAGGTTGTCTGGTGTCAGGCGCTTGATCCCGCGCGGGCCAAGATTGCCAATGTGCCGACGCCGGAGTCCGGGTTTCGCTTTGGTGACATTGTCCTGCGGGACGGAGTGCCCAACGGGTTCAGAGTTTGGCAAGGAGTCGAAGTCCCAGTCTTTGATTCCCTGGGGCTCTGGAAATCGTCCGGGTTCGGCACTTTTGAACTGGTTTTGGAATCCGCCGCGCCGGAAGCCATCGGCTGGCTTCGGGAATCTTGTAAGGCCCGCGGTTGGGGATTCGAGGAGTGCAACCTGATCCGTCACCTCTGCGAGGCGGATGACCGAGGAACCATCTCGGCCACCTCGCGTCCGATTCCCGATGACCCGGTCCGTTTACTAGTGGCGGCTCCCAGCGAGAGCGAAGTGAGGGCGACGCTGGATTTCTCTACAGCATCTGCCGGCCTGCGGTGCGAGCTGAAGCTGACCTGTCAGTTGTCCCCGCTGGCCTGACGGTCCGGAACCACACGAGCGGCAGTTGCCCTGTTGCCTCCCCCACGCCCCGCTACGCCAGGCCGAAGGCTTTCTGCATCTGCTGGCGCACGATGGTGAGCCGCTGGGCGTCGCCGCCGCCGACTTCGGCCGTGGCCCAGCCAGCAAAGCCGATGTCGGCCAGCGCCTTCCGCACCTGGTTCCACGGCAGGTCGTCCTCGGCGCTCGTGATGTCCACGAACTTGTCCTTGGCGCGGCTGAAGCCCTTCACGTCCAGCTTCACGCAGCGGTGCCCGAAGGCGCGGATCCATTCGGCGGGCTGGCCGTATTTCCAGTGGTTGCCGATGTCGTAATACATCCCCACCCACGGGCTGCGGAAGCTGTCCACGAAGCGGATGAAGCGCTCCGGCCCCTGGTCGGGCTTGCCGTCGTGGTCATACATCATCCGGTTCCACACGTTCTCGATGAGGATCGGCTGGCCCAGCGACGCGGCGAGCGGCAGCAGCTTCAGGATCTCCTGCCGGCAGCGTTCCTCGGCAGACTCGGCGGGGGTGTCGTCGCCGCTGCCCACGACGATCAGCACGCCGCTCCCGCCGGCGGCGTGGGCCACGCGCAGGCAGTGCTCGATGTTCGCGCGGCCCTTGGCGCGGACGGCCGCGTCGGCGCTGGTCAGGCGGTCGCTCCAGTGGGCGTGGTTGATGGCGTTGTGGATGAACACGCCGGACTCGCGCACCGCGGCGCGGGCCTGTTCCGCCGTGAACGATCCGGCCTCGTCGAAGTCCACGCCGTCGAAGCCCGCCTCCTTGGCCAGGCCGAGGCGCTCGACGAGGGAGAGTTTCCTCCCTCCGACCTCGTGCGCGATCATCGTCAGCTTGCAGGAAAGCAGCAGGCGTTTGCCCGCGGGCGGCAAGACGACGGCGGGAGCGGCAGGCTCGGCGGACTGCAACGCGGCCGTCGGGGCGAGGGCGGCGGCCCCGGCCAACGTGGCGGTGGCGGTGCCCAGGAAATGACGGCGACTGAGCGGGGCGGAGGATTGCTTCATTGCGGGTGAATTTGCCGCCCGGGCGACTTCGAGGCAACCGTCGGGTTGGCGCGCAGTTCGGTGGCTCCCGGCGGCGGATTCGCGCGGCCCTGCGAGCCTACGCCTTTTGGCGTAGTGGCGGGATGCTGGGATTTCGGGTGCGGCTGGGGGTGTCGTTCGCAGGCCGGAGAAACCGGCGGCGGACATCGGAGAAAAACACACTGCTCACTGACGAACATGACTGCCCACAATCGTATCCCCCGTTCCGTCGCCGCCCTTGCCGTGACCCTTGCGCTGGCCGGTTCGGCCTCCGTCGCCGTGGCGCAATCCACCAACCATCTGGACCTTGCCCGCGAAATCGCGCGCGGCCTCCGTCAGCGCCGGAGGTCGCGCCAGTCGTCCACGGTCAGGCGCCGGGCATGTTTCCACCCGGCGTGGCCGTCGAAGAACAGCAGGTTCGGCCCTTCCCCGTGGCGGCGGGCGGCGACGCGGCGTTCGCCGTTCAGCGACCGGCCGTTGGCGTTGTAGGGCAGATGCGCCGTGGACCATACGTCGTTGAGGTCCTGGCCGCCGAGCACGTTGGTCGCGGTGAAGACCGGGCGCCAGGACCCGCTCTCGTTGTCGGCGAAATAGACGGTCTCCACCGGGGACTGGAACCGGGCGAGGCTGCTGGGGCCGGTGACCTCGGTGCCGGAGCGGTCCGTCGCGCTGCTGAACTGCCAGGCGTTGACCACGTAGCACATCAGCTGGCGTTTGTTCGGGTAGCTTTGGCAGGTATAAACCTTGATGCGGCCGAACTGGTCGCGGGAGGCGCTGGTGCCGCCGAGGTAAGGGATGTAGGTGAGCCACCAGTAGGGCAGGTTGCCCCGCGGGATGCGGCCGTTGAACTCGTCGGCATACATCTGCATGGCGAGCCCCATCTGCTTGAGGTTGTTGTAGCAACTGATCTTGCGGGCCTTCTCCTTCGCCTTGCCCAGGGTGGGCAGCAGCATGCCGGCAAGGATCGCGATGATGGCGATCACCACGAGGAGTTCGATGAGCGTGAACGCCGCCCTGGATCGGAAGCGTTTCATGCACCCACGAGTTCGCGAATGGGCGTGCCGCCGTCGGTGACCGGTCGCGGCCGGCCGAGCGAATCGAGAAATTCCGCGCCGGGCGAGACCCCGAGCAGATGGAACACGGTCGCCGCCAGGTCGCGTGGACGGAGCGGGCGGGTGTCGGGATAACCGCCGATGCGGTCGCTGGCGCCGATAATCTGGCCGCCGGGAATGCCCGCGCCGGCCAGCGCCACCGAGAAGCATGCGCCCCAGTGGTCACGACCGCCCTGGGGGTTCAGCTTGGGAGAACGGCCGAATTCGCCCATGGCAATCACCAGCGTCTCGTCCAGCAGGCCGCGTTCGCGGAGGTCCTCGACGAGCGTGGCGAACGTGCGGTCGAACTGCGGGCAGAGCACGTCGCGCACGCGGGCCGCGTTGCCGGCGTGCGTGTCCCACAGCGGGCTGCCGGCGACCTCGGACTTGCCCTCGCGCGGCCAGTTCACCTGCACCAGCCGGGTGCCGGCCTCGACGAGGCGCCGGGCGAGCAGGACGCTTTGGCCGAACTTGTGTTCGCCATAGGCAGCGCGGAGCGCAGCCGATTCCCATTCCAGTTCAAAGGCCCGCCGGCTGGCTTCGGCGTGCAGGAGGCCAAAGGCCTTCTGGCGGGATTGATCCCAACCGGCGACGGCGGCGTTGGCTTCGCCGGCGCGGAAGTGGGCGTCGAGTTGCTCCAGCAGTCGCGCGCGTTCCTCCAGCCGGAGGTCGGGCACCGCGGGGTGCCGGGCGAGGCCCTCGATCTGCAACGGCAGCTGCGTCGGGTCGCAGCGCATCAGCAGCGGGTGCCACGTCGGGCCCATGAAGCCACCGTCCTGCCCCGGCCACAGGATGTTGCCGTCGTTGGCGAGCGGTTCGGGCAGGACCACCGCGGACATTGGCGAACGTTCGCTGGGTTTCAGCTTGCCGATGACGGCGGCGAGGCTGGGCCAGTCCTGCGGTCCGGGCGGAACGTTCTCCGCCTTCGTCGTGGGCTCGTAGCCGGTGAGCATGAACGCGCCGCTCGTGGAGTGCGCGTCGATGTCCGTGGTCATCGAGCGGATGACGGCGAACCGGTGGGCCACGCGGGCCGAATACGGCAGCGTCTCGCAGAAATGGGTGCCCGGAACACTCGTGGGAATGGAGCGGAAATGGTCGCGGACCTCGACCGGCGCGTCGGGCTTGGGATCAAACGTCTCGTGTTGCGGCGGACCGCCGGCGAGGAAGAGCACGATGCATGACTTGGCCCGGCCGAAACTGCCGCCGGCCATGCGGGCCTCGGCCGCCCGGGCGGCGGGCGAAATCAAGTTGGCCAAGGACAGCCCGAAGGTGCCGAGGCCGCCGACGCGCAGCCATTCGCGCCGGGAAACCAGCGGGCCGGGACAATGGGCGGGGTGGCGGAACATATTGGCAAGCCCGACCCCGACACGTCGGGGGAGACGTGGAAGAGGTCTATGGCTTGCCGGCAGACTCCGCCGGTCGCGACCGCGAGGCAAGCCAACGCTCGGGTTCCCTCGCGTGGAGATTTACCGCCCGCCCTTGCACACGGGGCAGGTGCCGGCGCTGTGGCCGAAGCGGGCCTTGAGGTAATCATGGTTGGCAGCGGCGGACTTCGGGGCGCGGGCGTCCACGGCGGCCTGCATTTCCTTCAGCAGCTCGGCCCAGGTGCGGGGTTCCCAGCCGTGGGGCTGGCGCGGACCGAATTCGAGCCGGGCATCGGCGGGCGGTTCGGCGGACTTCAGGAAGTCGTCGAGGTGCCGCGCGGCAGTGTCGAGGAAGTAGGTGTCGGCGTCGCCCATCCACAGGTGGATCTTGCCGCGGAGCTTGGGGCCGACCTCGGTCCAGTGCTTGGCCAGGTGATCGCGGAGGTCGTAGCGGCGCCAGGCGTTCGCGACGTCGCGGTCCAGCGCGCCGGTCCGGGCGTCCCAGATGAGGGCGGGCCGGCCGC
>JBIIUN010000343.1:0-5525 GCA_044339945.1 Kapaibacterium sp. (SeqCode) | reverse complement strand
CGTCGGAGCAGACCCTGGTCCGCCTCCACCAGCCAGCGGACCCCGTTCGGGCTGCCCGCGACCAACCGATAGCATCCGGGACCAACCGACCGCAGCGGGACAAACTTGGGCGCCTGGTGCCCGACCTGTTGGCCGGCGCCGGCCGGACCGGCGAACCATAGGACGCCGGCGGTCGCCGTCAGGGCAGGTGGGCAGCCGGCGGCGGCATTGGTCACTGTCGTCAGCGGGAGCCACGAGGCATCCGGCCGATACAGCCAGACCGAATCCGCGGTGACGACCCCGAGCCCGACGGCACTTTCGGCAAGTTGAAGCGCCGGCTCGGTTCGGTTTTTCCAGACGGGCTTCAGCGCGCCCTTGTAAATCTCATACACTCCCCGGTCGGTGCCGACCCAGACAGGGCTGGCGAACCGCGCCTCCCGGCCGCCGGCCTGCCGATGCGTGAGCGAGCGGATGGGCGCAGCCTCGTCGAGATTATTGAACTCCAACCGGACGAATCCCTGTTCCGTGCGGCGATAGACGCCCTCGGGCGAAGCCACCCAGAAGTTGGTGCCACCGCTGCCCGTCAGCGCCAGCGGGGTGAATGTCCCCGGCGCCCCGACGAATTGATCGCGGCCGAGATGGACAAACCGTTGGCCATCAAAGCGGCTCAGGCCGGCCGGCGTGCCGACCCAGAGGAACTGGTCGGGCGTCTGGACCAGCGCGGAAACGTGGATGGAGGGGAGTCCCTGTTCGGCGCCCCAGCGGGTGACCGACCAATCGGCGGATTGAAGCCGCGCGGAAACCAACAGCACCGCCCCGAGGCCACCGAAACGGCAGACCAGAGCGGTGGGTTTCGGCGACAAGGCTTGTGTGGAGCCGTGCAACTCGGCGCAGGATGCACAAGCGGGACCGGCAGGGCAATGCGCCGTTCGGTGAACCTTCGGTCACGTCACCGCCGGAACAATCCCTGCAAACCCTGCAAGGTCGGCGGGCCGATCCGTTGCCAGACCCGTTGCACCTGCTCGCTGGTGCGTTCCATGTCGGCCTGCACCAGCAGGCTCACCGCGTTCGCGCCGCGGCCGGTCGAGCGTTTGGCCTGCAGGCCGTGGCCATAGGCGCCGGCGATCTGCCAGGTCCCGGACGGACTCCGGTAAACGATCCCGCCGCCCACGCCGGCGATCCAGTCGCGGTCGAAGTCCAAGCCGGGCAGGTGGTCCAGCGCCGCTACCGAACCATTGAACATCAGGGACCAATTCTCGACCGGCGGCACGCCCACGAGGTGGGTGCCGGAGAGCACGGCGAAACGGCGCGCGGAAAATTCCTGGAAGAAGTAGCCCGGCACCGTCAGCGGAAATTCACCGGCCAACGGCAGCGCGCCGCCCACGCGGAAGGCGCTGAACCGGTCGGCGTCCACGGCTACGCCCGCCGTCGTGCTCAGCTCGAAGGTTTGGTGCGAATTGGTGAAGGAATACGCGACCAGGGCCCGGCCCCAGAACAGGTGCGACCGCTCGTTCAGGGTGCGGTCCCCGTTGAACCCGTATTCGTTCGGGTTCACGCGGAACAGCCCCTCATACCAGAGCGACAGCTCCACCGCGCGGTCCGCCACCAGCAACGGTTCCCGGCCGCCCCAGCGCAGGCCGGCCCGGACCGACCACGCCCCTAGGTCGGTGGGCACCGCAAAGGCGCCGTCGGTGTCCTTGTCCCGGATGAACCACGAGTAGTGCGGCGAAACCCGCAGCAACGCCTGCAACGGCACTTCCGCCAGCGATTCCGGTGTCCGCCCGCCCGGCGTGGGGTTGAACAGGTGATACACGGAGACACTCACGTCGGCCGCGTGGCCGGTGAAGGACTCGCCCTCGCGGAACCGCCCGTCGCGGATCTCGAAATAGCTGTCGGCAAATCCGCCGCCCGCCACGCCGAGCCCCACGTCGGTGTGTTCGCCCAGCGCGCCGCGGATGCCCAATTCGGCGTCCAGGTAAACGGGCGCCACCGCGAGCCGCAGGGTCAGGTTCGTGCGGATGAACCCCGGGTGATTGTCGTAGTAGAACGCGTAGGCGGACAGCGGGCTCTTGCCCTCCACCGGCAGATTCAGCCCGAACTGGAAGAGCTGACGGCTGACCGGATCAATCTGCGCCCAGGCCCGCCCCACCACCCACCCGATGACCAGCAGCAACAAGCCGTTTCTCACGCGATTCATTGCGCCGCCGCCCGCCGGTCGCCGCAAGCGTATTATCGGCCCACAAACAGCGGAGGCACATCTGGGCAACGGCCCCATCCTCCCGCCGGGCTAACGCCCGCCAAGGATGACGGAAAGCAACATGCAAGGAGGCGTCCTAACCGGGCGCAGCGCTTGCTCTCCCCTGCGCTAGCCTTCACTCCGAGTGGAAGCGAGGGAGTCCACCGGGCGGATTTCGGAAGCAGTTTCCGGACGCGCCCTCGTCCCCGTCCCGCGCTCCGCCGGCAACGCACCCTTGCCTCCCCGGCCGCCGGGGCGCGATAACTCGCCCGCCGCATGTCCGCCGCCTACGCACAACTGCTCGACGCGACCATCACGCACCTGGAAAGGCTGCGGGAGGACGGCGTGCAATTCGTGTCCGTCCGGCCCGACACACTGAAGGCGCTCGTCGCCCCGCTGGGCCGCCCCGCGCCCACCGCCCGTCCGACGGCGAACCTGGTCCCAACCCAACCCGTTCGCCGGGCCGCCGCACCGGATCCGACCGAAACCATTGCCGCCGCCGCCCCCACTGCCCCTCCGCCTGCGCGGACCGTTTCCGCCGCGGCCGCGTCCCGCTGGAGCCGCGCCGCCAACCTCAACCCCACCACCGTTCCCGTGCCCCGCGCCGTCACACCGCCCCCGCCCCAGCCGCCGCTCCCGCCCAAGCTGGACCCGCCCGCCAAGGAGGCCGCCCTCGCCGAGCTGCGCACCCGCGTTCTCGCCTGCGTGAAATGCCCCAACCTCGTCACCTCGCGGAAATCCGTCGTCTTCGGCGTGGGCGACATCCACGCGCGGCTGATGTTCATCGGCGAGGCGCCGGGGGCCGACGAGGACGAGCAGGGCGAACCCTTCGTGGGCAAGGCCGGCGAACTGCTCACCAAGATCATCGTGGCGATGGGCCTCAGCCGGCAGCAGGTCTTCATCGCCAACATCCTCAAGTGCCGGCCCGACACCCCGGGGCAGACCGCCGGCAACCGCAAGCCCACGACCGACGAGATGGCCACCTGCATCCCGTGGCTGCACGAGCAGATCAACCTGATCCAGCCCGAGGCCCTCGTGGCGCTCGGCGCGACCGCGGTGGAAGGCCTGCTGGGCAAGACCGACGGCATCATGAAGCTGCGCGGCAACTGGCGGACCTACCGCGGCATCCCGCTCATGCCGACGTTCCACCCGGCTTACCTGCTGCGGAACCAGGCGATCACCGAGAAGCGCAAGGTCTGGGAAGACATGCTCGCCGTGCTGGAACACCTGCAACTGCCCATCAGCGAGAAGCAGCGCGGGTTCTTCCTGACGAAGGGGTGACCATGCCGGAGCCGGAGGCCAACGCGGCGCCACCGCCACCGGCAGAAAACGCCAAGCCATCACGCTGGCGGACCCGCGGACGGCCCCTGATCGCTGGGGCACTGTTGCTCTTGTTTGGCGCCGTCGTGGGCGGGAAATTCACCTTTGCTTCACGGTGGAACGAAGGATGGGAGGCCGGATTGGTTTTTGGGGCCTTGGGCGCCATATGCTTGGGCGTGCCGCACGCGCTGGTGCAATATGCAATGCTGGCGGCGTTGGAACGCTTCACGCGATTAGGGACTCGGTCACGTTCTTGGTGGGTAAACCTCCCCGTGCTGGCGTTGGTGGGTTGGGGGCTTGCAGGTGACCTGTATCGCATGCAACCGAAGCAGGTGTTCCAGCATTTCATGCAGCAGCCAGCACCGGAATCACTGGTTGTATTGGACTACTCGGGGCGAAAGCGCGATCCGGCGGAACCTGGACCCGTGGGCATCCACTTTACGGCCTCACCCGCGGATTGGAACACCATCACCAACGGTTTTGCCGCGTGGCCTGTCCGTTGGCCAACCCGCCCGGAACTGGTTGAACTAAACCGCGAGAAACTGAAGGCAATGACCGGCCGAAGCGGTCTTTCTTTGCCGCTGAATCCACCCTTGAGAGTGTATCGCCGTGATCTGCCCGCGGGACAGCACTCCGGGAGTGGCGACTTCTTGTTCCTGTCCGAAACCAATTTCGAAGCGTTCTTCTTCCGTGGCCCCATCGGCGACTTTCTCGAACGCATGGAATAGCCCCGACCCAGTTCGTCCGCGGCCCTCCGACCACCGTTGACCGAGCCGGCGGGCAGACTGGCCCGCAACACAGCGATGAACCCTTCCGATCCCCATCGCGGCGCCGGCTTCAACCCGGCCAACCGCTTCCTCGCCACGCGGCGCGAGGCCGATCCGGAACTGGCGGACCTTGATCCCGCGGAGGAACCGTCGCCGCGCACCCAGTTCATCGAGGACCACACGCAGACGGCGCTCAACCGCAACGACAGCCCGGACGTCGGCTTCACCTGGTCGCTCAATCCCTACCGCGGCTGCGAGCACGGCTGCATCTACTGCTACGCCCGGCCGTTCCACGAATACCTCGGCTACAGCGCCGGCCTGGACTTCGAGACCAAGATCGTCGTGAAGCCGAAGTTGCCGGAGCTGCTCCGGGCCGAACTCACCCGCAAGACCTGGCAGCCCGAGGGCATCGCGCTGAGTGGCGTGACCGATTGCTACCA
The DNA here is from genome assembly GCA_044339945.1 of Kapaibacterium sp. (SeqCode). GTDB lineage: Bacteria > Verrucomicrobiota > Verrucomicrobiia > Limisphaerales > UBA9464 > CAIWAH01. The sequence goes on along the minus strand of JBIIUN010000343.1, from coordinate 783 downwards.
ACCGGTGGAGCGGCGGCTTCAGATCACGCGGCGGTGCCTGGAAGTTCTCGCGGAGTTCCGCAACCCGGTGGGCATCGTCACCAAGAACGCACTCGTCGCCCGCGACGTGGACGTGCTGGCCGAACTCGCGCGGCACAACTGCGCGGCGGTGTTCATCTCGCTCACCACGCTGGATCCGGACCTGCGGTCCATCCTGGAGCCCCGCACGTCGCCGCCCGCGGCGCGGCTGGCAGCCATCCGCAAGCTGCGGTCCGCCGGCATTCCCGTGGGCGTGATGATTGCGCCGATCATCCCCGCGCTGAACGACCACGAGATTCCGCGGCTCATCGCGGCGGCCGTGGACGCCGGGGCGCAGTTCGCCGGCCGCGTGGTGCTGCGACTGCCGTTCGCGGTGGCGCCGCTGTTCGAGGATTGGCTTGGCCGGCATTTCCCCGACCGCAAGGAAAAGGTCCTGAACCAGGTCCGCGACCTGCGCGAAGGCCGGCTGAACGATCCCAACTTCGGCGCGCGGATGACCGGCACCGGCCCAGCCGCGGAACGCATCGCGCTACTGATGGACGTGGCCTGCCGCCGCGCCGGCATTGCCGGGAACTGGCCGCAGCTGACCACCGGGAACTTTCGGCGGGTGGAACCGGGGCAGTTGGACCTGTGGTGAGCGGAGCAGCCATTTGGACTGCGGGGCCATGGCCCCGCTTTGGCTCCGCCGTGGCTCTGTGTTTGGAGCGTGAGTTTGCGGTCAGGGGTAAACAGCAGGCCGCACGCTCCGTGGCTGTCCGCGTGATG
>JBIIUN010000031.1:0-18723 GCA_044339945.1 Kapaibacterium sp. (SeqCode) | reverse complement strand
CGGACTGATGCCGGCCGACGATCGAATTCCGCGCCACCAACACGAGGTCCGTCGGGTTACGGATTTCGGCCTGAATGCGCCGGAAGGCCTCACGCAAAAGCCGCCGGGCCCGATTACGGAGCACGGCGTGGCCCACCTTGCGGCTGGTGATGACACCTACCCGCGAGGAAGTCCGGCCGGCCGCCGGCGCCCAATTAAGCACCAAGCAACCCAGCGCCAGACGGTTTCCATTCGTCTTCAGCCGCGCGAATTCACGCGCGGCGCGAAGCCGCCGGCCCGACAGTCGTTGGCGCGGCGTGGCAGGCATGGTCTTCGGCCTTCAGTTCACACCGGAGTCAGGCGCTTGCGGCCCAGATTCCGGCGGCGGCGGATGATCTCACGGCCGCTCTTGGTGGCCATGCGGGCGCGGAACCCGTGCTGACGCACCCGGCGGATTTTCGAAGGCTGATACTGACGTTTCATGCTGTGTGTAAAACCGTCCCAACGCGGGAAACGGAGCGGCGGACAGTAACAATCGCGAAAGTCGCGTCAACCGCTGCTTCACTCCAAGTCACTTTGCTTTGCCTCGGCCGGTTCCGGTGGCAACGCGATGCTCAGGTCGCCCAGCAGCTCCCGATAGGCCCGATTTTGGCGCAAAAGCCGGTGTCCGGCGTCCTTGAGCTTGTCCACGTCGGTCGGCGGCAACACGAAGCTGGTCGGCAGGTTGAGATAAAACCGGCGCTCCTTGAGGTCCCGGAAGTTGGTGAAGTTGATCATGACCGGGTAGAGCTTGATCTCCGAACGGCCGCTCAACTGACGTTGCCAGGCCTCGAATTGCTCCTTCACGAGTTCCAGCGTCTCGAACGAATACCGGTCCAAGGTGTGGTTCGCGGCCGCGGCGCCCACCGTCAGCGAGCCCGGCGGCTGCTCGCGGCGATCCCAGGTCCGGTCGGGAAACGAGTAGGCATTGGCGCTGATCACCACGACCCGCTTGACCTTTGACGGGTTGAGATTTCCCACCAACTCCGGCTGCGCCTGCATCGCGTTCATGCCGTCGAGGAAGGCCCGGAGGCCCAGATTGTCCGAGACGCCGCCGTCCACCACGTGGATGAACGGGCGGTTGGTCGAGTCGAGGTAGGAGCGCATTTCCCGGGCCCGCAACCGGACCCGGCCCTCGCTGGGCCGATACCGCCGCTGGATCCATTCCGGCGGGGAATATCCGCAATGTCCGGCATAATTGTTCACCGTGATCGGCGTGAGTGCCGCCGGCACCGCGGAGGACGCGGCGACCGCCCGCGAAATGGGGAACCCGCTCACGTCGGAGCACAGCAGGTCGAACTGGGTCTGCGTGAACTCGAAGCGCGCCCCCGTGGTGATGTCCGTCGAGTTGATGATCACGAACGGACCCGGCTTCCGGCCGAAATCGCTGATGGTCGCCCCCTTGAACAGGATCTGGTCGTAGAACTCCGCCGCCAATTCCGACCGCCCAAACCGTCCCGAAGCGAGGCGCCACCAATTCAGCGGATTGGCCGTCTTCAACACGAGGTTCCGCTGCACGTCGCGTTTCAGGAAGTCCGTTTCCAGCCGCGGGAAGATCTCGTCCCCGTAGAGCCCATAGGCGGCCGCCGTGACCGAACCGCCGGAGACGGACGAAATCGCGTCGATTTCATCCAGCAGCCGGCGCTGGCCTCCGGGCGCCACGAACGTCGTGTCCCGCAATTCCTCAAGGATGCCATAGGCCAGAGCCGCCGCCCGGGTGCCACCGCCGGAAAAGGCGACGAGGAACAGCGTCTCGTCCGAATTGTCCGGCCGTTCCTGCTGGTGGAAGTAGTAGCCCTTGCTGGCATCACGTTGGCCGAGCGGCGGGTTCACCGGCCGCGTCACGCACCCGGTGAGCATGGCCACGAGGAGCCACGCGGCGAGACAAGTAGGACGACAAGCCATTGCGAACCCAGCGTTGGAAGACCGGTGCGGTCGGTCAAGCGGCTTCACGGCTTCAGCTGCGCCGCGAAGAACCGGAGCGACCTCGGCAGGTGCTGTTCCCAGTAATCCCAGGTGTGTGCGCCGGCGAACTCCTCGTAGCTATGGGGAACTCCCGCTGCCGTGAGCCCGCGATGCAATTCCCGGCTCGGCTCGACCAGGAAGTCGTCCACCCCGCAATCGAATCGGATCGGCGGCAGGTTTCCCCGGCTGCGCACGAGCGCCGCCAGCACGGAGCGATCTTCTTCCTTCCCGCTCCATTCCCGCAACCGGCCACCGATCAGCGTCTTGAACTGATCCTGGTGAGTCGCCGACGAATGCCCGGAAACCGCCCGGAACCGCCGCGGAAACTTCCCGCCGAGCCGCAGGGCCCCGAAGCCACCCATGCTCAGGCCGGCGAGGAACAGCGGCGAATCCGGCGAAGTTTCCGCCACCGCCAGATTGGTCGCCGCCGGCACCTCCTCCACGATCCACCGCTCGAAGTCCTGCGTCGCGTGGGGCACGTAGCCCGAACCGTCGCCCCAGAGTCCGTCGCTGGGCATCGCCAGCACCATGGGCGGCAGTTCACCGGCGGCGATGAGCCGCGCGGCGGTGCGGTGCGCGCCACCCTTGAGCGCCCAGGCCCAATGCGAGCCGTAGACGCCGTGCAGCAGGATCGCGATGGGCAGATCCTTCAGGCCGGTCGCCTCCGCGGGGACAAACAAAGTCAGATCGGCCCGTTGCCCGAGCGCCGCGCTGTGCACAGTCACGAAACGCAACCCGTCGCAGGCGAACCGCGGATCGGAGATTTCCACCGTCTTGAACATGGCTGCGAGGATGCCCAAGGACCGCTTGCCCGTGACCAGAGAAAACGCCGGCCGCGATCAGGTTCCAAGAACTTCAAGGCCCCAGCAAGCCGGCGTCGGGTGCGTTGACGCCCGGAGGGTCGAACCTACTGTCGGCCACTCATGGCGCGTGTGGCTCGCAAGTCCGATTCCTCCCCTTCCCCGGCGGCACCGATCCCGCCGGCGCCGGCCTGCATCCGCCTCTTTAACGTCCGGCAGAACAACCTTAAGGGCTTCGACCTCGAGCTCGCATTGGGCAAGCTGATCGTCATCACCGGGCTCAGCGGCTCCGGCAAAAGCTCGCTCGCCTTCGAGACGCTCTACGCCGAGGGCCAGCGCCGTTACATCGAGACGTTCACACCCTACGCGCGGCAGTTCTTCGACCGCATGGACAAACCGGCCGTGGATCGCATCGAGAACATCCCGCCGGCCATCGCCATCGAGCAGCGCAATGCGGTCCGCACCACGCGCAGCACGATCGGCACGATGACCGAGGTGTGCGACTACATGAAGGTGCTGTGGCCGCACCTCGCCACGCTTCACTGCCGGCGATGTGACCGACCGGTGCGCCGCGAACCGCCGCAGGTGGTGTGGGAAGCCGTGCGGAATGACCAAGGACCAATTTCCAATACCCAAACCGGGGCGGCGCGGGACATCTTGGTCACGTTTGACCTTCCACTCTCCGACAAGCTGACCGTCGCAGAACAGCTCGCGCTGCTGTCCAAGCAAGGTTTCCAACGCCTCCTGCTCGACTGCGCCGTGGTGCGCGTGGACGAAGCCCAATCCGCAATCCGCAATCCACAATCCGCACTCACCGTGATTGCCGACCGCGTCAAGCTGGTTGCCGAGAACCGGTCCCGCTTCGTCGAAGCCTGCGAGCAAGCCTACCACTTCGGCCGCGGCAAACTCACCGTCCGCGCCGCCGCCGATGGTCCTTGGTCCTCGGTCATTGGTCATTTTTCCGCCGGTTTCCACTGCGCCGCCTGCGACCTCGACTACCGCGAACCGACGCCTGCGCTCTTCTCCTTCAACAATCCCGTCGGCGCCTGCCCGACCTGCAAGGGCTTCGGCCGGATCATCACCATCGATCCCGACCTCGCGCTGCCGGACCGCTCGAAGACGCTCGCCGAGGGCGTCGTGAAGCCGTGGCAAACCGAGACGGGCAAGCAATGTCAGGATGACCTCGTCCGCGCCGCCAAAAAACTTGGCGTGTCCATGCACGTCCCGTTCCGCGAACTCTCGGCCGAACACCAGCGTTGGGTCACCGACGGCGACGACGGCTACATCCCCGATGATCCCGATCACTCCTGGCCGAAGCTCTGGTATGGCGTGAAGGGCTACTTCCGCTGGCTGGAGAGCAAGGCCTACAAGATGCACGTCCGCGTGCTGCTTTCCCGCTACCGCAGCTACAAGAGCTGCCCCGCGTGCGACGGTCTGCGCTTCAACGCCGACTCGCTCGCCTTTCGATTGCGGATTGCGGAATGCGGAACGCGGAATGAAGGCGCCGCCAACCTGTCCATTGGTCATTCGTCATTGGGCATTGGCAATTCCCTCACCCTTGCCGCCTTCTACGCCCTGCCCATCCGTGACGCGTTGGCATTGATCGATCGCCTGGCCGCGTCGCCTGAATTCCGCACTCCGCACTCCGCAATCCGCAATCCCCTCTTGGTCGCTTTGCACGAAGTCCGCACCCGCCTGGGCTTCCTCGCCGAAGTCGGCCTCGGTTACCTGACGCTCGACCGCGCCACCCGCACGCTGTCCGGCGGCGAGACTGAGCGCGTCAACCTCACGACCTGCCTGGGCACGCGGCTGACGAACACCCTCTTCGTCCTCGACGAACCCAGCGTCGGCCTGCACCCGCGCGACACGGACCGGCTTGTCCAGATTCTTCACCGCCTACGCGACGCCGGGAACACCGTCGTCGTGGTCGAGCACGAGGCGAGCGTCATGCGCGCCGCCGACCAGATCGTGGACCTCGGACCCGGCCATGGCGAAACCGGTGGCCAAATCGCCTTCCAAGGCCCACCCGCCGCGCTCATCCGGGCCACGGGTTCGCTCACCGCGGACTACCTCACCGGCCGGAAGCGCATCGAAGTTCCGACGAGACGCCCCGTCAACGTAAGGCAGGCTGCCAGCCTGCCCTCAGCCTTAGGTAAAAGTCCCTCCACACCCCAGCATGCCGAAGCCGCCTTCGCTGCCGACACCATCACACCTTACCGCACCGCCCAAGCGCCAGGCAGGCTCGCAGCCTGCCCTACTTTGCGCCTAACGCACGCCGCCGCGAACAACCTCCGCGACGTCTCGGTCGAGATTCCGCTGGGGCGGTTCGTGTGCGTGAGTGGCGTAAGCGGTTCCGGCAAGACAACGCTCATCCGCGAGGTCCTCTTGCCGCTGCTTCAGGCCAAGCTCGCCGACACCGGCGAAGCCACCGCACTGGAGGACGAGGTGGACGGCGAATCCCGCGAGGCCGCCACCGCCGCGCTCAGCGCCGCCACGCTCACTGGTTGGGAAGCGCTGGGCCACGTCGTGCTAGTGGACCAGTCGCCGCTCGGCCGCACGCCGCGCTCAAACCCGGCGGTTTACATCGGCGCCTTTGACGACATCCGGGACTTCTTCGCGGCGTCCGAGGTCGCGAAGGAACGCGGCCTCGACGCCAGCGCCTTCAGCTTCAACTCGGCGAAAGGCCAGTGCGAACACTGCCGCGGCGCCGGCTTCGAGAAGATCGAGATGCAGTTCCTCAGCGACGTGTTCATCCGCTGCCCCGCCTGCCAGGGCCGGCGTTACCGGGAGCACATTCTGGACGTGAAGGTGACTGCTGGTGCCGGGTGGAAAGTAATCAGCAGGTCAGTGAGCAAGGGCGCAGCCGCCGACACGTCTCTGACTGTCTCACTGAACACTGACCCACTGATTACTTCCCCCTCTTGGAGCATCGCCGACCTGCTCGACGCGACCGTCGAAGACGCGGTGGCCTTCCTGGGATCGTTCGGTAGCAACCACCGGCCGGCCCAGCGCGCGGCGACCAAGCTGAAGCTGCTGGTCGAAGTCGGCCTCGGTTACCTGCGCGTCGGCCAGCCCATCAACACGCTGAGCGGCGGCGAAAGCCAGCGGCTGAAGCTCGTGAGCCACCTCGCGGAAAGCGCGGCGGCGGAAACCAAACTCGTCATTCCCGAACCCGTCGCCAAACGCTTGGGCAAAGCCACGCTGGAGCGTCTCGGCCGTTCCAATCCGCAATCCTCAGTCCGCAATCCGCAATCCCCCAAGCCCACGCTGTTTCTCTTCGACGAACCGACGACCGGGCTGCACTTCGACGACGTGCGGGTGCTGCTCGCGGTGTTCCAACGCCTTGTGAACGCCGGCCACACCGTGCTCGTGATCGAGCACAACCTCGACGTCATCAAGTCCGCCGACTGGGTGATTGATCTCGGCCCCGACGCCGGCGACGAAGGCGGCCGGGTCGTGGCCAGCGGCACGCCGGAAGACGTCGCCCGATGCCCGGAAAGCCACACGGGGCGTTTCCTGCGCGAGCTGGGAATCATGGCATAGCTTAGAGTTTGCCGACACTGGCGGCGCTGGGGTGAAAGCGGGGACCATGAAGTATGAGGCTGGCCCGCCCTCACCCTAACCCTTTCCCCCGGGGAGAGGGGAAAGCCCGCCAACACCGGACCACTTCATCGCTCAATCTGACGAGGACTGTTTTGGGCGGCGCTGAGCCGAAGCGCTGAACGGGTGGAGACATAGGGCGCCGTGAACTTCTCCCTCTCCTCGGGGGAGAGGGCCGGGGTGAGGGCGGGCGTGGCCCGACTTGGTCTTCCAAATCCGAGATGGGCCAGTGTAACTGTCGCGAAGCGTCTTGGAGTGCGCGCGGCTTGCCGCCGCTTTCGGCCCCGGAGCGTCAAGAAGCGGGCGGGGTTGCTGAAGTAGGGCGTCTCGTCCAAAGCGGCAGCTTCGCTCCGCTGCGCTGCCGCACTCCAAGACGCTGGCGCGATCTCCCTACGCCGATGCCGTCGCACCCGGCATCACTTACGTCGCATCGGCACCGTTGCTACAGTGGCGCCAATGGCTCCAATCGCCGCCCCTTTGCTGGCATTTCCGAACAGGGCCCAGTCAAAACCCATCACCGCTATGGCGAATGCCAGCAATGACACCCAGACAATCAGGGCGAATTTCTGAGTAAGCGTCACAGGCCGTTACCTCCGTCGCCGACCTCCGCCAATCGAATACCCACCGCCCGACAGCTTCACGCCGCGGACGCGCCGTTCGGAGAGCGGGCCGAGGCGGGCTTCGTCGAAGATCGCGGTGTATTGGTAGGTGAAGTTCTCCAGCTTTTCGCGCGGCACCTTCTGGCCGATGAAACGCTCGATGGACGCCACGAACTGCGCGTCACTCGCCGTCATGATCGTCATGGCGTCGCCCGTGGCCATCGCCCGGCCGGTGCGGCCGATGCGGTGGACATAATCCTCGGGATGCTCCGGCACGTCGTAGTTGATGACGTGGGTGACGTCGGCGATGTCCAGGCCGCGCGCGGCGATGTCGGTCGCCACGAGGACCTCGAAGCGTGCCTTCTTGAAGCCCTCGAGCGCCTGGGCGCGCTGGCCTTGGGTGCGGTCGGAGTGGATGACGGTCGCCTTGTGATTCGCCCGCTTGAGCGCGGCAAACACATCGTCGGCGCCGCGCTTGGTGCGGCAGAAGATGATGACGCTTTCCCAGTGGGCGTGTTCCAGCAGGGCGAGCAGCAGGTCGTTCTTCTGGCGCTCGGCCACGGGATACATGACGTGCTTCACCGTCGAGGCGGCGGAGCGTTCAATGTCCACGGCCACACGCACGGGGTCCTTCATGGCCCACTTCACCAGCGTGGCGATTGCCGGCGGGATCGTCGCGGAGAACAGCGCGGTCTGCCGCTCCTTGGGGCAGCGCTCGATGATGCGTTTCACGTCCGGCATGAAGCCCATGTCGAGCATCCGGTCCGCCTCGTCGAGCACGAGGTGCTTCACCTGCCCGAGCGAGACGGTGCGGTCGCCGACGAGGTCGAGCAGGCGGCCGGGCGTGGCGACGATGACATCAACGCCGGCCTTCATGGCCGCGCGCTGCTGTTCGTAGCCGACGCCGCCGTAGATGACGACGGAGCGAAGGTCGGTGAAGCGGGCGAACTTGCGGAAATTCTCCTCGGTCTGGACGGCGAGTTCGCGGGTCGGTTCGAGGATCAGGCAGCGCGGGTCATGGCCGTGGACGCCGATCTGGTGGAGGATCGGCAGGGCAAACGCGGCGGTCTTGCCGGTGCCGGTCTGGGCGGAGCCGATGACGTCCTTGCCCTCGAGCAGCAGCGGGATGGCCTGGGCCTGAATGGGGGTCGGTTCCTTGTAGCCGAGGGCGTTGATGGCGTCCTGGAGGGCCAGCCGGAATCCGAATTCGTGAAACTGCACGGGCCTTACTTAGCGCGAAGACCGGCCCCGGCGGAAGCCGCATCTTGCGGCAATCGCGCGAAGGGCAGCTTCAGCAGGCGCGGCCCCAGGCAGGCCACGACCGTGTGGAACCGGGCCGCCCGGGCGATGGGTCCGAGGAATTCCCGGCGGCCCAGGTTGCAGCCGGCGGCCCAGTCGGAGAACGCCGGGATCACGAGCGTGTTGTCGCCGAGGACGAAGGCGGGACACTTCACGCGGCTCGCCACGCCGTCGCCCAGTTCGAGGCTGGGATGTTCGTGGCCGATGACGAGCAGCCGGTCGGCGGGTTCGAGGGCCTCCACCGGGGCGGCTTCATGGCCGTGCAACAGGCGGAAGCGGCCCAAATCCAGCCACGGAACCACGGCGAGCGGCAGCTTCCAGTCGGCCAGCAGGCGGGTGAGCCGCGCATCGTGGTTGCCTTGGACGAGGACCAATTCGACCGGGCCATTTTCCGACGAGGCCAGCCGCTGGGTCAACGTGGTGAGGGCTTCGCGCAACGGCCCGGCTTCGCTGGCGGCATGAACCAAGTCGCCCAGGAAGACGACCCGGGCTGCGGCGTAGTCGCGGCACAGCTCGGCAAGCCGGTCCACCATGTCGTCCGGGGTTCCAACGGGCAGGAGCTGGCCCCGTTGACGTTGCACCCAGGCAAAGCCCAGATGCACGTCCGGCACCACCAGGGTCCGCTCACCCGGCAACCAGACGACCCGACGGGCGTCGAGCACGAGGTCGGGGTGGAGTGGCAGGCGCTGCGCGGTCACCGGAACACGTTAGCGAGCGGGGGCGGGCCGAGTCCACCGCTTCGGGATTGCGCGGGTCACTCCGGCGCCACGTTCAGGTAACCGATGAGCATCTCGTCGTCGGTCTGTTCACCGAAAACCACGGTGGAGAGCGGCGAAGGATTCCACGGGTTCCACTCCGAGTTGTCGAAGCCCCCGGTGATGCGCACCCGGGTGCCGGCCGGCAGCCGTTTCGGCTCCGTCAGCCGGTAGAGCGCCTGCCAGGCGAATTCGTAGCCGGGCACGTTCAGGAGCGTCTCCGCGGAGCCATCCGGATACAGCGCCTCGAAACGCATGCGGGCCCCGCGATAGTGCATGTGCGGGCTGAGTTCGTAGAGCAGCGAGTCGCGCGCCATCACCGTCTCGGCAATCACCTCATGGTCACGGACGCCCGGCGGGATGGTGAAGGCGATGTCATGGACGGCGGTCGTCGTCAGCTCGCGGGCCGGCGGGGTGGGCGCCAGATAAAAGCCGAGCTGGGTCGTGTCCGTCGTCGCCTTGCCGTTGGGCGTGTAATGCATCTGGACGAGGATCAGGTCACCCCGCAACAGGCGCTTGCCCGTGCCGGCCGGGTAGGCGACCTGGTCCATCCCCGGGACGTAGCCGGCGAAGAAACCGGCGAGACCGCCCTGAAATTGCAGGATCTGGCTGGCCTTGCCGACAAAGACAAGGCTGTGGTGCACCACCTCGCGATTGCCTGGCTTCACGGAGGCGGCCCGCAGCCACACATTGGACGGGAACGGGTTCTGGACCAGCAGGTAGCGGTAGGGAATCTCGCCCGTTGCCGGCAGCGACTGGGTGGCGATGGAGACCACCTTGTCCGGCGTCCCCAGCGGCCAAGCGGGCGGAGCCGCGGGCGGTTCCTCGGCCAACGGATCGCCCGCGTCGCCCTTGGGCGCACCGGCGTCGATCCACGCCACCAGCCGCGAGGCTTCGGCGGGACTGAGGGAAAAGTCGTTGGCAAACCGGTTGTGCGCCGGGTCGGCGTGCCACGGCGGCATGTGGCCGGCCGCGACGTTCATCCGGATGCCGGCCGCCTTCTCCGCCACGACCGCGTGGTTGGTCATCGCGAAGGATCCGATGTCGCCCGGCCGATGGCAGGTAACGCACTTCGCCTGCAGGAGCGGGGCGATGTCCGTCCGGAACGTCGGCGTGGCGAGCGGTTCCAAGCCCAGGCTCGCGGCGGAATTCTTCACGTGCTCCACCGCCACCGGTTGGCCGGCGAGGAATTGTTCCAACGCGGCGGCCAGGTGCGGTTGGTTCGTCCCGCCCGGCTCACGGCAGGGCGTCGCCAGGGCGCCGGTGTAGAAGGTTTCCGCGAAGCCGCGATTCAAGGCCACCACGTCCTGCACCGCCCGGGCGCCGAAGGTGCGCGCCACCAGTTGGGCCACGTCGTGCAGCACCGGCGCGTTGATTCCGGCCGCGGCGGTGGCGATCGCCGCGCGGCTGTCGCGCGGGTTCACCAGCCAGAACCGGACCCCGGCCGGGCCGAACTGTTCCTGCAAGGGCCGGACCGCCTGCCAGGTGTCGGCCAAGCGGGCGTTGTCGGTGAAGACCAGCACCACCGCCTTGGCATCGCCCTCGCGCAGGAAGTCGTGGCGTTTCCCGGTTTGATCGAGCAGGGCGAAGTTTTCAGCCACCGGCGGCAGCTCCGGAATCCGGGTTTCGAGACGGTAGAACCGCCGGCCCAGCTTGCTGACGTCCGGATCAAACCAGACCCGTTCGTGCGTGCCGGGGGCCAGCCGCATCAGGGTTTCCCAGCGCGCCGGATCGTTCAGGTCATCGCCCGCCCGCAGCTCGAAGGCGGAATCGGGATCGGCGGCGCTCAGCGTCAGCCGTGGCGCCCCGCAGGTGGGATCCACCGTGGGGCGCAGGGCCGGGACCGCGGCCACGCCCAGGACCGAAACAATTCCCAGGCCGAGGAGACAAAGGGCGGTGCGCATGGCTCAGCGGCGCTCCCCTTCGAAGGTGACGATCACTTCGCCGGGCTTCGCGTAGCCCAGCTCGCGGACCTTGCGTTCCTGGGTGCGTTGGTCCGATTGGATGGCCTTCAATTCGGCCTGGAGGCGTTTCACCTCGGCTTCCAACTGGGCCACTTCCTCGCGCTTCACGTTGACCTCCTCGCGCATCTGCTGGTTCTGGCGGATGAGCGGCAGGTAGTTGATGCCCACACCGACCACGACGGCGAGGACGATGAGCACGACCAGGGCGCGGTTGAGCCAGCCGTAGATGCCGAGGGGACGTTCGTCGGAATAATCGCTCATTTGTTGAGGCGCTTGGCGGCCTGGAGTTTTTTGTCCGGGCCAAAGGTGAGACGGAGAAAAGAATCGGGCGTGGAAATGAAATCATTCCCGACCATCGGATAGAATCCGGCATACGGGCCCATGCGCGGCCACATGGGCGGGCCCACCGGCCGGACTTGACCCCGGGCGAGCAACCACTCCGCCACGGTCGTGCCATCGGAGGTCACGGCGGACTTTTCGGGAGGGCCCCACTCCTTCACCGCGTCATCGTAGGTGTAGGTGCCCACGCGGCCGGCCCAGTCCACCCGGCTCGCACAGCCCGCCAGCAGCAACACCACGGCCGCCAGCCCGCCCAGGCCCAGCCGGGAAAACCAACGAAGTGACGTCGCGCGTGCCATGCCGGCAGCTTAGCGGAAGCCCCCCGCGTAAAGCAACCCCGCCCCCGCGCGCGCCAAATGGGAATCCGCGGCCACCTCAATCGGCCGCCAGGCAATACAGGGAACGCTCCCCGCGCAGGTAAAGTTCGCGCCCGGCCGGCGCGGCAGAGGCGCTGAAACTGTCGTCGAGCCGGTTCACCGCCAGCACGGCGTTCGCCGCGTCGTGCCGCAGCACCACCGTGGCGCCATCCCGGGCGGTGACATAGATCCGCCCGGCCGCCCCGACGGGCGACGCAAAGATGAAGTCCCGGATACCTTCGAGCCGGAGCGGTTCGCCGCGGAACTTGCCCGTGCCCGGGTCGAGGCGGACCAGCACGTTCTGGTTGTGCCGCAGGTGGTAGAGCGTGTCGCCGTAGAGCAGCGGCGAGGAGACGTAGGGTGTGAGCCGTTTCAGGCTCCAGACGACGTTGGTCGTGCCCGTCAGGTCGCCTCGCGCCCCGGCCAGCCGGAGGGCCAGCATCGCCTGCGTGTAGTAGCTGTTGCCAGCGATCAGGATGCCGCCGTAGTTCACGGGCGAGGCCACCACGTTGTCGGTGAGCCCCGCGCATTCCCACAGGAGTTTCCCCGTCGCCACCTCGTAGCCGCGCACGCGCTGGGTGGCGCTGACCACGACCTGGACTTGGCCGTCCTGCTCGACGATGAGCGGCGTGGACCAAGACGTTTTCTCGTCGCGGGCGACCTTCCAGCGCTGTTCTCCTGTCAGCCGGTTGAAGGCGTAGAGGAACGAGTCACCCTCGTGATCCCAGTTCACGATCAGGGTGTCGCCATGCAACACCGGTGAACTGCCTTCGCCGTGGGCGTGCAGTGTCTTCATCCGGCCCAGATCCTTTTGCCAGCGGACCACGCCGTTCGTGTCGAGGGCGTAGAGGCCACGCGAGCCGAAGTTCGCGAAAATGAGGGAACCGTCCGTGACCGGCGAACCCGATACCGGGCTGCCGGTCGTGTGCCCGCCCTCGTGCGGCCAATCCTCCCGCACGACGGTCTTCCACAGCACGCGACCATCCTTTCGGCTCACGGCCAGCACGGCGTAGCGGTGCCGGTGCGTGACCGGGACGCTGTCATGGACTCCGGGGGCAGCGTCGAACACCGGCGGCTGCGCTTCGCCCGTGGGTTCCGCCAGCATCAGCACCACCCGGTCGCCGAAAACGATGGGCGAAGAGTGGCCCTTGCCCGGCAGCGCGAGCTTCCAGCGGACGTTCTTCGATTCACTCCATTCCACCGGCGGATCGGCATCCGGCGCCACGCCGTTGGCCAACGGTCCCCGCCATTGGCGCCATTCCCCCGGCACGGAAACAGCCGACTCGGCGGCCCACGCCGAACCGAGCGTCAACCAAACCAGGACGTGAAGCAGGACGGAGCGGCAGGACATGCGCATGAAGACTACTCGGAGTCCCGCCGCCCGGGCACGTTCGATCTTGCCGGCCGGCATTTATCGCCGGCGCAAGCGGAGCGCGTTGCCGATCACAATCAGGTCGCTGGCCCCCATCGCGACCGCGGACAGCATCGGGCTGAGGAACCCCAGCGCCGCGAGCGGCACAAAGGCGGCGTTGTAGAAGAAGGCCCAGAATAGGTTCTGCCGGATCACGCGAAGGGTTGCCTGGGCCAGTCCGAGCGCCTCGGGAATGGCGGCGAGATCGGACTTCAGCAACACGAGGTCCGCGGCCTCCTTCGCGACGTCCGACGCCAGCGTGACGGCAATGCCCAAGTCGGCCTGGGCGAGCGCCGGGCCGTCGTTGATGCCGTCACCGACGAACGCCACCCGCAGGCCGCGGGCCTGAAGTTCCTTCAGCTTGGCCGCCTTCTGTTCGGGATGCACCTCGGCGAAGACATGGTCCGCCGCAATGCCGGCCAAGCCGGCCATCACGGCGCCGGTGTGGCGATTGTCGCCAGTCAGCAGGAAGATTTCGTGCCCGGCGCCGCGGAGTTGTTCCACGACGGCGGTCGCGCCCGGCTTGAGTTCATCGCGCAGCGCAAAGGCGCCCCAGACGGCGCGGTCGGCCACCAGCAGCGCGATGGTCGCTCCCTGTGCGTGCCACGCATCGAGGAACGGCTGGACGCGCGCGAGGTCCACGCCGTCGTCGCGGAACCAAGCGACCGAGCCGACGCGCAAGGTCTGGTTCCACCATCGGGCCTCGACGCCGGCGCCGCGCCGCTCTTGCCAGCCTTCGACCGCCAGGTCGCCGGGCGCCAGCGTTGCCAACGTGCGGCTGAGCGGATGCTGCGAACGGCGCGCCATGGACGCCGCCAATTCCGCCAGCGGCACCACCCGGTTGTCCGCAGCGCGAAAATCTTCGCTGGCGACGACCCGAGGTTTCCCTTCGGTGAGCGTGCCGGTCTTGTCGAAGACCACCGCGTTGATTCGCCCCGATTTCTCCAGGGCCAGCGCGTCGCGGATCAGGATGCCCCGCCGCGCCGCCGCGTTGACGCCGGCCATCAGCGCCGTGGGCGTCGCGAGTCCCATCGCGCACGGACAGGCCACGATGAGCACGGCCGCGAACATGAAGAACGCCGCCGCCACCGGTGACTCGGGCAAATGTCCATGCCACAGCCAGCGGCCCAGGCTCGCGTGAACGGCCGAGGCAGATTCGTAAGCCAAGCCCCACCAGAGCGCCGCCGCCCCGGCGATCACCACAACGATGGGCACGAAGACGGAACTGACCTGGTCCGCGAGCCGCTGGATGTTGGCGCGGCTCGACTGCGCCCGCTCGACGGCGGCGATGATGTGCGCCAACGCGGTCGCCTCGCCGGTGGCGGTCACGCGCGCGACCAAGGCACCCGACTGATTGACTGTGCCGGCGAACAACTTCGCACCCGGCGCCTTTTCGACCGGCAGCGGTTCACCCGTGAGCATCGCCTCGTCCACAGCCGAAGCGCCTTCCACCACCATCGCATCCACCGGCACGCGGTCCCCGGGTCGCAACGCGATCAGGTCCCCGGCCCGCAACGCGGCAACCGGAACCTCTTCTTCGGTTCCACCGCCAGGCCTGCGCCGCCGCGCCGTAGCCGGCGCCAGGGTCAGCAGCGCCTTGAGCGACTCGCCGGCCTTCGCCCCCATGCGGGCTTCGATCCAATGACCGACGCTGATCAGCGTGAGGATGCCCGCCGCCTCCATGAAGTAGAGGTGGCCCGGAATGCCCGCGAACAACGCCCAGGTGCTGAACCCGAACGCCGCCGTCGAACCGAGCGCCACCAGCGTGTCCATGTTCGACCGGCCGACGCGCAATTGCCGCCGGGCGCCCCGGTAAAACTTCCCGCCGGCCAACCCCTGCACCGGCAGCGCCAAGGCGAACGCAATCCAGTGATACGCCCGGTTCATCCCGAGGCCGAACACCCACTCGGCCATCATTAGCGCCAGCGTCACCGGCGCCCCCAGCAACACCGCCGTGCGCCATGGATTCGCCGGCGCTTCCGGGCTGCCGGAGCCGGCAACTTCCCCTGGCGAAGCCGGCACCCGATAACCCGCCGCCACCACGGCGGCGACCAACTGTTCGCGTGAGGCCGGCTTGGCCACATCGAGTCGCACGGAAGCCTGCCGTCGCTCCAGCGACACGATAGCGGCATTGACGCCCAGCACCGCCATCAAGGCCCGCTGAACACTCTGGACGCACCCGCCGCAGTCCATGCCCTCGACCGGCAGGACGATCACCGGCGCGGCCACCGGCACCACGGCCTGGGCGGCGCCGCGGGGTTTGAAACGGATTGGAGCCTCGGCCATCGGACCGGAGTTTCGGGCCACAGGTCAGAGGAGCAACCGTTTGTTCACGCAGGACTGCGCCAGCCCAACGTGCCGCCGGCTTCCAGCCGGCGGAAGCGGCGACGCAGGGGCTGGCCCGCAACCCCACGTCGGGCACCATTTCCGGCCGCAGCGGGAACCCGTTCGAGAGTTTCCGGCGAAGGGAAACGCCCGCCCCCTCTTTCCAGAGCCGCGCCGGTGTCGCCGCCCTGCCGGCGGGACGCCGGCAGCACATTGTGCCGCCGGCTTCCAGCCGGCGGAGGTGGCGACGCATGGGCGTGGATCGGCTCTACGCATCGGGCTTGTTTCCCAACAGCAAACGGGCCGCAACGCGGGAGGTTGCCGCAGAGGCAAGCGCCGAGCCTCCTTTCCTGGGTAAAGCCAGGGTTCGCTTCCCTGCCGGCGGGACGCCGGCAGCACTTTGCCCCTCGATTTCTTCCGCTTTGCGGCGCGCCAGCCGTCCCGTAGCCTCGCCGCCATGTTCGAATCCCTCAGCGGCAAGCTGCAGAACGTGTTCCGCAACCTGCGCGGCCTCGGCCAGATCTCCGAGTCCAACGTCAGCGACGCCCTGCGCGACGTGCGCATGGCCCTGCTCGACGCCGACGTAAACTTCCAGGTCGCCAAGAACTTCATCGAGGCGGTCCGCCAGAAGGCTATCGGCGCCGAGGTCATCCAGTCCGTCCACCCGGGCCAGCAGATGATCAAGATCATCCACGACGAACTCGTGGAGCTGCTGGGCTCGACCAACGCCGAACTCCAGCTCAGCGGCAGCCCGCAGTGCATCCTCATGTGCGGCCTCCACGGATCCGGCAAGACGACCAGTTCGGCCAAGCTCGCCAAGCTGCTCACCAAGCGCGGCCAGCAGGTGCTGCTCGTCGCCGCCGACGTTTACCGGCCCGCCGCCATGGACCAACTCGCCACCCTCGGCGAGAAGCTGGAGATCCCGGTGTTCGTGAAGAAGGGCGAAACGGACGTGCTCAAGATCGCCGCCGAGGCCTTCGACTACGCCCAGCGCAACGCCCGCAACGTCCTGATCTTCGACACCGCCGGCCGGCTCCAGATCGACGAGCCCCTCGTGCAGGAACTCGTCCGGCTCAAGGCGCAGATCAAGCCGAGCGAAATCCTCCTCGTGCTCGACGCCGCCACCGGCCAGGAGGCCGTGAACGTCGCCAGCCACTTCGACAAGGCCCTCGGCGTCACCGGCGCCATCCTGACCAAGCTCGACGGCGACGCCCGCGGCGGCGCGGCGCTCAGCTTCAAGAGCGTCGTCGGCAAGCCCATCAAGTTCATGGGCGTCGGCGAGAAGCCGGAGGACTTCGAACCCTTCCATCCCGAGCGCATGGCCCAGCGCATCCTCGGCATGGGCGACGTCGTGTCGCTCGTCGAGAAGGCGGCCGAGGCCATCGACCAGGAAAAGGCGATGGACCTCGAGGCCAAGATGCGGAAGGGCCAGTTCACGCTGGAGGACTTCCTCACCCAGCTCGGCGAGATGAAGAAGATGGGTCCGCTCGAAAACCTCGTCGGCCTGCTGCCCGGCGGCGCGGACATGCTCAAGGGGGCCGACCTGTCCAAGAGCGAGAAGGAATTCCGCCGCATGGAAGCCATCATGCGCGGCATGACGCCGAAGGAACGGCAGACGCCGAACATCCTCAACGCGCGCCGCCGGCTCCGCATCGCCAAGGGCAGCGGCGTGCAGGTGAGCGACGTGAACAACCTGCTGAAGCGCTTCGACGACATGCAGCAGATGATGCGGAAGCTCGGCAAGATGCAGAAGATGATGGGCAAGTTTGGCGGCAAGCTGCCGATGATGCCGGGCATGGGCGGGTTCCGGGGGTGAACTGGTGGGAAGCGGCCACCGGGACACTGACGAAGACCTGAGTCTACCAGCCGCAAATGAACAATCCACTTACACCAGAGGCGGTTTACGCGACCCTGAAGCGCTTTTTCCCTGAGAAGAATGACGACTTTGCGTGTGACTATGCAGACGAACTGGGCGAGTTGACCGAATTCGGAATCAACACCGAAGCGCAGCTTGTAGATTTGCTGCAAAGAAGGGCGGACCAAGTCATCGAGATCGATCAAAGCCCCATGGACGTTTACCATGAGCGTTCGTATGCGGAGGAACTGGGAGCGGAGTTTGTGGCAAAGCGGCTGCGCGAAGGCTTTTGGTTCGCCTATCCGGCACTGTTGCGCATCGCGTTGGAATTGGAGTTTGGAGAGGCCTATCAATCGTATGCGCAAAAAAGAGATGGCATCGCCTAGACGAATCACACCGCAGCGCAGTGGCGCTAGTTCGACTGATTACTGACAACTGAACACTGATCACTATGCCGCTCTCGCCTTCCTTCCTCAGCACCGCTTCCACCGCCGTCTTCCTAGCGGTCGCCGGTTGCGCCACGGCGCGCGAAACGACGGTCACCCTTTTCAACGGCAAGGACCTGACCGGCTGGGTGCAGCACGGGGGCAAGGCGACGTATTCCGTGGAGAACGGCGAAATCGTGGGCCGCGCTACCCCCAACACGCCGAATTCGTTCCTCTGCACCGAACGCAACTACACCAACTTCGTGCTCACGCTCGAGTTCAAGCCCATGACCGGACTGAACTCCGGCATCCAGTTCCGTAGCCGCGTGAGCGAGGGCACCGCCGCCGACCGCAGCGTATGGAACGGCAAGACCAACTCCCCGCCAAAGGGCCGCGTTTACGGCTACCAGGCTGAGATCGATCCCAGCGCGCGCGCCTGGACCGCCGGACTCTACGAGGAGGGCCGCCGCGGCTGGTTGCAGGACCTCACGAAGAACGAACCCGCCCGCAAGGCCTACCGCGCCAACGACTGGAACACGCTGCGCATCGAGGCCCGCGGCGACCACTTGCAGACGTGGCTCAACGGCGTCCCCGCCACCGACCTCCACGACGGCGCGCTGACCGCCGGGTTCATCGGCCTGCAAGTCCACGGCGTGAAGACCAACACCCAGCCGCTGGAAATCCGTTGGCGCAACCTGCGCCTCACGGAACTGCCCTGACCATCCGCTTCAATCCGAACTTAGAAACAAACCCTGTCATCGCGGGAAAAGGCAGGCCAACGGCCTGCGACACGATAGCCCAGGGCAACGCCCTGGGAACCTCAGCCGGATTCAAGGAAGCCCTGAAAGGGCGACACCAAATGTCCCGCCCTTTCAGGGCTTGGCTATTGAGCCCACTCGATCACCCGGGGCGTTGCCCCGGGCTATCTTGTCCCGCTCTTTCAGAGCTTCGGTCTCAGGTGTCGGGTCCAAACCCTCTATGCCGTCGGAGACGAGGTCACGAGTCTCACTCT
>JBIIUN010000342.1:0-5537 GCA_044339945.1 Kapaibacterium sp. (SeqCode) | reverse complement strand
CCTCCTGAGAAACTACCCGTGGAAGTCATTGGGCGGGAACGAGGGTGAGGCCGAGGGCGGCGGCGGAGTGCTGGAGGCGGGTGAGCTTCTTCCGTTTCTGCCGGGCCTCCGCCTGGGCGAAGACTTCCGGGTTGCACGGCTCCCGGAACTTCAGCCGGTGCCACCGGATACGCGCCAGCGCCGGTAAACCTCGCCAAGTCAGTTCGGCGCCAACCCCTTTGGACTGCGGGGGAATGACCCCGCTTTTCCTCCACCGTAACCGGCCACCCCGACGCCGAAGGTTCCTCGACGGTGGAGCCAAAGCGCCGTCGTGCCGGCGCAGTCCAAGGCGCCGCCGCCCAATCCCGGTGGGGCGGCGCTCTCTCACTCCGCCTTGAACACGCTCACGCTCAGGGGCGGCAGCGTGAACATCGCGGAGTAGCGCTGGTTCTGCACCGCGTAGTCCTCGGCGGTCACGCCCAGCGGATTGCCTTGGTTGCTGCCGGCGTAGATCGCCGCGTCGCTGTTCAGCACTTCGCGCCAGCGGCCGGGCTTCGGCAGGCCGATGCGGTAGCCGGTGAGCGGGTTGGGCGTAAGGTTCAGCACGGCGAGGACGTGGGAGCCGGATTCGCGGTCGTGGCGGATGAAGGTCAGCACGCTGTTGGCGTGGTCGCCGCAATCCACCCACCAGAATCCGTCCTGCTCGTAGTCGCCGCGCCATAGGGCGGGTTCGCCCTGGTAGAAAGCATTGAGGTCACCCATCCACTTCTGGACGCCGGCGTGGTAGGGGCCGGCTTCGAGGAGCCACCAGTCGAGTTCCGTGGCGGAGTTCCATTCGGCGGTCTGGCCGAATTCCTGGCCCATGAAGAGCAGCTTCTTGCCGGGGAACAGCCATTGGTAGCCCAGCAGCGCGCGGAGGTTCGCGGCGGCCTGCCAGTCGTCGCCGGGCATGCGTTTCCGGAGCGAGCCTTTGCCGTGGACGACTTCGTCATGCGAGAGCGGCAGCACGAAGTTCTCGTGACCCTGGTAGAGCATCGCGAACGTCAGGTCGTTCTGGTGGAAGCGCCGGTAGATTGGGTCGCGGCCGAAGTAGCCGAGCGTGTCGTGCATCCAGCCCATGTTCCACTTGAGGCTGAAGCCGAGTCCGCCGAGATACGGCGGGCGCGACACCATCGGGAACGCGGTGCTTTCCTCGGCGATGGTGACTACGCCGGGATGCTCGGTGCCGACGAGGTGGTTGAAGTGCTTGAGGAACTCGATGGCCTCCAGGTTTTCGCGACCACCGAACTGGTTGGGAATCCATTCGCCCTCCTTGCGGGAGTAGTCGAGGTAGAGCATCGAGGCGACGGCATCCACGCGCAGGCCGTCGATGTGGAAGCGTTCGCACCAGTAGAGCGCGTTGGCCGCGAGGAAATTCCGGACCTCGTGCCGGCCAAAGTTGAAGATGAGCGTGCCCCAGTCCTGATGCGCGCCCTGCTTCGGGTCGGCGTGCTCGAAGAGCGCCGTGCCGTCGAACTGGGCGAGCGCCCAGGTGTCGCGCGGGAAGTGCGCCGGCACCCAGTCCACGATCACGCCGATGCCGGCGTTATGCAGTTCGTTGACCAGGAACTGGAAGTCGTCGGGCGTGCCGTAGCGGCTGGTGGGCGCGTAGAAGCCGGTGACCTGATAACCCCAGCTCGGATAGTAGGCGTGCTCGGCGAGCGGCAGGAACTCGACGTGGGTGAAGCCAAGCTGGCGGACGTATTCGATGAGCGGCCCGGCGAGTTCACGGTAGCCAAGGGCTTCCCAGCCGGACTTCCGTTTCCACGAGCCGAGGTGGACCTCGTAGATGCTCATCGGCGCCTTGAGCGCGTTGGTCTGCCGGCGGCGTTCGAGCCACGCGGTGTCAGTCCACTGGAACTTCTTCGTGTTCCAGACGATGGCGGCCTGCTTGGGCGGTTGCTCGAAGAAGGCGCCGAACGGATCGGTGTTCACCTTTAGGTTGCCGTGCGTGTCGAGGATCTCGAACTTGTAGAGCGCGCCTTCCGCGACGCCCGGCACGAAAATTTCCCAGACACCGGAGGAGCCGAGCTGACGCATGGCGTGACGGCGACCGTCCCAATTGTTGAACGAGCCGATCACAGACACGCGGCGCGCATTGGGCGCCCAGACGGAGAAGGCGGTTCCCGGCACGCCGTCCAGTTCGGTCAGGTGCGCGCCGAGCACGTCGCCGAGTTGGCGATGGTTACCCTCGTTGAACAGGTGCAGGTCGGTGTCGCCGACGGTCGGCCAGAAGGAATACGGGTCGCGTCCCTGCGTCTTCGTGCCGTCGGCCCAGGTGACCACGAGGTCGTAGGCGTAGACATGGGAGGCCCGGGTGGTAACGCCCTCGAAGACCGCCGTGTCACCGAGTCGGACGAGTTCCAGAGCGGGTTGCTTGCGGTCATGCACGGCCACGAGCTCGACCTTGAGCGCATCCGGCACGAAGGCGCGGCCGACCAAACCCGAACCGTCGCCCAACGGATGCAGTCCCAGCAGGGAATGCGGCGTGCGATGGATGAGCTGCGTCAGGGAATTCAATTCCGCTTCGGTCAGGAGCATGGCGGGAGTGAACGCCGGTTGGCGGCAAAGCGGAATGGGAAAAGCGCCGGCAAGGCGCCCCGGGGCGAGGCGATCAGCCCGGGGTCAGCCGATGGTCCCGGGCACATCAACGCCGGTCCACGGTTCCCTCCGGCGTGACGGTGACGGCCTTGGCGCCGGCGGGCACGGCAGTGGTCGTCGTTCGGCCATTCGGCCATCGCACCCAGAGCTGTTTGGCGGGCTGCGGGCTGGCGAGCACCTGCACGGCGCTGTCCTGTGACCCGTAGCCCGAGCCCGCGTGGATCTCCCGCAGCGGACCCGACGCGCCACCAAAGTCCAGGCGCAGGCTGGCGCCCACGGCGGTCGGATTCCCCGGTGGACCTTGGAGCCGCACGGTGAGCCCGGGCTGGGCGCCGCTGTTGCGATACAGCTTCGTGGCGCCGCCATTCTGCGCGACGACCAGGTCAACGCGGCCGTCCTCGTCGAAGTCCGCCAGCGCGGCGCCACGTTGTTCGCCGTAGATCAGGATTCCCGAGGTCTGTCCCGGCACCGCGGAAAATCCGCCGCGACCGTCGCCCCGTAGCCACAGGCCCCGGCCGGCATCCAGCCGTGGTTCCTCCGGACGGAGAGCAGAACAGTTTTGGCTCAGGAAAACATCCTCGTGCCCGTCGCCGTCGAGGTCGGCCACGTTCACAGCGAATACAGGCGCGAACTGCGCTTCCGCCGGCAACGGCACGGCCTCGAAACGTTTGCCTCGGCGCAGGAACACGGTGGTCGCCAGCGTGGTGGCAGACACGGTGCGGGCGCGCGGTGCCGCCTCACCCAGGGTGGCGGACACGTTGGCCAACGACAGTTGCCGGTAGGTAGGGAACCGGCTGCGCAACGCGGGCAAACCGCCGCTCAGCAGGCCGAGGTCACGGCGGGGCGCGTCCCGCCCGGTCACCTCGTCGCGCTCGGATTCGAGCAGGTCCCAGGTGCCATTGTCGTCGAAGTCACCGTGGTAGAACCGCAGCGGACGCTCGGCGCTGGGCCGGTAGTAGGTGCTGTTCCAGCCCCAGTTGCCGGCGATCACATCCAACTGCCCGTCGCCATCGAAGTCACCGGTGGTCACGCCCTGCCACCAGCCGGTCAGTTCGCCAAGCCCCAGCTCCGCAGTTGCCTCGCGCAGGCGGCCACCCGTGTTGGCAAACACCCGCACCGGTCCCCACTCGGTGGCGAGGATCAGGTCCGGGAAACCGTCGCCTTTCAGGTCGCTGAAGACGGCACCGTTCACCAATCCAGCGGACTTCAGCACGGTGTCATTCGCGGTATCGGCGACGAGGCGACCGCCTTCGTTGCGGAACAGCCGGGACGCGGTCGCCTCCGGATAGCGCCCCGGCACCGCGCGGCCACCCACGAACACGTCGAGGTCGCCGTCGCCATCCACGTCTGCCACGGCGAGCGGACCGGCGGAGAGGTCGGTCCCGGGCGGCACCGCCGCGACCGGCGCGGAGGCCGGATTTACCTGCCAGACGGCGGGCGTGTTGGTGGCCTCGGTTTCGTAGCGGGAAATCCCGGCGAGCAAGGCGCGTTGACCCGGCGCGGGAATCCAGCCGGCAAGGCCCGTCGCGTCGTCGGGCAGCGCCGCCGCGAAAGCCGGGACGGTCCAGCGGGTAAAGCCGCCTTTCCCGTCCGTCTTGAACGCCGCCAGCTCGCTGCCCCGGCCGCCGCCGATGACGAGTTCGTCCCGGCCGTTGGCGTCGAGGTCGAACCAAGCCACGCCCGGTCCGGTTCGGCTCAGGAAGCGGTGCAGCAGCGGCTGGCGTTCGAGATCGTCGAAGGGCGCCTCCTCGTGCGTGTGCCCGAGCCGGTCGCTGATGTCGGCAAAGAACGGGGGCGGGTTCGTCGGCGGCGGACTGGGCGGAACCGCTTCCGCACCCGCCTCGTCGATTTCGTAGAGTCGGTTGGGTTCCGCGTCGGCCACCACGCTGCGGCGACCGCTACGCCATCGAACTTCGAGGCTCAGGCGATTGGTCAGCGAGCCGGCGGCGAAGGCGCGCTGCGGTTGGTCGGAGGAAAGATATCGCCCGCCGGCCTGGATTTCCTGGCTTTGCACCGCCACGGCACCGCCGCGCACCGTGATTCGCGCGCCGATGCCCGCGGTGTTGGGCGGGAGGCCCTTGAGGCGCACGGCTACCCGGGGCGCGCTGGCGTCATTGCGATACAGCAGTGGCGGCGTGCCGAGACAACTGACGGTGACATCAAGATCGCCGTCGCCATCGAGGTCGGCGAGGGCGATGCCGTGGCTCACGTTGGTCGCGTTGAAGCCCCACGCGGCGCCGTGCTCCTCGAAGGTCAGGTCGCCGCGGTTGCGGAAGAGGAAGTTCGGCGTGGCGAGCGGCGGATACGCCTTGAACGACTTGCCGCTGGCTTGCCCGGGCATTTGTCCCTTCAGGCCAAGCTCCTGCTTGATCACGTCGAGGTCCTGCATGTCGTAGGCGTGACCGTTGACCGTGAGCAGGTCCTCCTCGCCATCGAGGTCCACGTCCAGGAAGGCGGCACCCCAGGTCCAGTCGCTGGCATCGACGCCGGCGAAGTTCGCGATCTCCGCATAGGTCCCGTCGCCCCGGCTGAGCTGGAGCGTGTTCCGGCGCGCCTGCTGCCGGTCGCCGACGTAGCCGGAGTGGCTGGCCGGCGGATTCGTCTGCCCTTCCTGCGTGAGCCGCAGCCGGTGGAAGCGGCTGAGCATGTCCACGACGAAGATCTCGTCCTGCCCGTCGTGGTTGAGGTCGGCGAAGTCCACCGCCATCGAATCCAGGCTCGTGGTCCGGATTGCGAGGTCGGGCAGGGCGCGGAATTTTCCCCGGCCGTCACCGGTCCAGATCCGGTCGGGCGTGTGCAGGTCGCTGCACACGTAGAGGTCCGGGAATCCGTCGCCGTTGAAGTCACGGAACGCCGCCGCCAATCCGAGGCCGCGGGGTGCTTGCCGGTAAGTTCCGCCGGCTTCCGGGGAAAACGTG
>JBIIUN010000340.1:0-5613 GCA_044339945.1 Kapaibacterium sp. (SeqCode) | reverse complement strand
TCGTCGGCGCGGGTGCCGACGAAGTAGGTCACGTTGGCGAGGCCATCGAGGTTGATCCAGTTGGTGCCGGGCTTGAGCACCATCGTGTTGGCGCCCAGCTTCACCTTGGTCTCGGTCGGGCAGAGCAGGATCTTGGGGGAGCCCAGCTCGTTGGAGCAGACGCGGAAATGATCGGTCCAGTCACCGGAATCCAGGCTGCCGCCGAGGGACGTGGTGAGCTGCCAGGGGAATTTGTCCCGGTTGTCGCCGGACCAGAGCCGGAACCCGAGGCCGATCTGGCGGAGGTTGTTGAGGCAGACCGTCTGCTTGGCCTTGGCTTTCGCGCGGGCCAGGGCCGGCAGGAGCATGCCGGCGAGGATCGCTATGATGGCGATGACCACGAGCAGTTCGATCAGCGTGAAGGCGCCGCGATTCGGATGCGATTTCATGAACGACAGGCGGAATCGGGGGGCCTTCCCCAAAACGACGATCCGGTGGTTCGAAGGTAGCAGCATGCTTCGCGTTTGTAAGCATGAGTTGCGCCGGGTCAGGGGCTCCGCTGCAAACGGAGCGAATCGCGGGCAAACCACGCCTCGCCGCCGGCCGCCCGCAGCTCCAGGCGCAGCTCGACCGGCGGCGCCGCGGGGGCTACCGCGAACTCCAGTTCCAACGGCCGCCAAGGTTGTGTGCCCAGCAGTCCGCCAACCCGGAGATCCTGCCCTACGAGGCGCAGGGCGGCGCCGTGGTTCCGCCCGAACGGCAGGGAGACCACGGCGCGGGTGGCCACCTGGGCCGTGAAACGATAGCGCCCCGGCGGCAGTTCCAATGTCGTGCGCCAGGCGGCGGTGGTTTTGGGGCCGGCGAGGATCCGCAGGGCAGCAACTTGCTCGGGGCCGATCTCGGGTGTGAGCTGCGCCCCGGCCGGAGCGACTTCCGGCGTCCAGTGTTCCAGCCGGGCAGTCCCGGTCTCATCCCAGCGGAGTGGGGCCGGGCCGGGGGAATGATCCACGCTGGTCCCACGGCGGACCACTCGGTCCGTTAACTCGGCTGCCCCGGCGCGAACTTCGGTCCATTCGCGGACCGCGAGTGCCGGTTGCAGGCGTCGCGCGAGTTCGGCGATCCGATTGGTCAGGGCCGGCACATCCAGCAATTGCGGGCGCAGGCGGTGAAGGCTGTCGGCGTAGGCGGCGCGGCCGGCCGGAGTTTCGGCGAAGGTCCGGGCGATCATTCCGGCAAACTGGGGCTGAAGCGGCAGGTCCGGGCCGGCGAACAGTTGATCTATGCCGTGGGGAAGGAACGTGGCGCGCCCGTCGCCGGCGAGGAGCACGCGGAAATTGTTCCCGGCCAGCGCGTAACCATCGCGATGGGCCAGCAGCACCTCTGCCGCGAGCAGATCCGCGAAACGGGTCCGCTCCAGGACGTCACCCAGGCGATCCCAGCGAGCTGCCAAGTCGGGAGTGGCCGCGGCGGCCAGCAACGCGTCGATGTTGGCCGTCGCGTTGGTTCCGGTGCGGGCGTCGACTCGCCAGCGGGTTTGGCCGGGGGCGACGGGCTGTGGTTCCAGCAGGGTCCCGTCCACGCCGGGAAAAGCGCGGCGCAGGAACTCGGCGGTGAACCCTTCCTTGAGCACGTAGAGCCCGAGGTCGCGGCCGTTCAACCGCACCCGGGCGTGAGCCACCCGCGGGGAAGGCAGGCCGACCTGGGCGAAAAGCTCGTGCCCGAGCATTTCGCAAAGCCGGCTGGGGTCCTCGACGGAGTTGTTGAGATGCAGCTTGGCGAAGCCGTCGAGCGCTTGGCCCGGGTGGAAGCGGTCGAGATCCAGCGTCAGGCTGGGGCGGTCGTCGAACGGCCGGAAGCTGCCGGTGGCGCCTTTCAGGTGGACGCCGATTTCCTGGACCGGCGAGCCGTCCACGCGCAATTCGGCCCGGACATAGGTCCGCGGCTGGGTGCGCAGGGAGCGGGCGCTTGCGTCGGTCACCCGCAGCTGGAAATCACGGACCGCCGGACCGTCTGGGGCGAACAACGAAGCAGCCGTGGACCGACAGCAGTCAATCAGCAGGACCATCGCCAGCAGCCACTGACGCCATTCTGGGCCGAACCCGCACGCGCGCCCGGGCCACCGGCGAACCGCGACGGGAAGCGGGGCGGGAAACGACGGTCGGTGCCCAGGTGCGCGGGTCACGGCTTGGTGCGTCCTGGTTCCGCGGCCGCCCGCCGGAAGAGCACGAGCGAATTGGCGCCGGGACGTTCCTTGCCCTCGGACGGGCGGTTCACGATCTGTCCCAGCACCCACATCGTGGTGGAGCCGCCGCCGTCGAAATTCAGCGCCTCGTCGCAACCGAGCCGGACCATGTAGGCGGCCAGCTCCGGGAACGTCATGCCCACCGAGTCGCTTTGCCGGCCATCGACCACCACCAGGAAGATGTGTTCGCGGTTCCAGCCGACGGCCGACCGCGGATGCCGGAACTGGAGTCCGGACCACTCCCAAGGTTTACCGTCGTGGACCAGTTTCGGCCCGCCGCCGATGGCAGTCGTGACGCCGGCGAGGTCCGGGAACGTGCCGGTCGTGAACTTTAGTTCCTGGCCGACGGCGGGGGCGGCGAGGCGGGCCACGGCCTTGTAGCCGAAGGAAAGCACCAGCGAATCCGGGCCGAGCGGCGTGTCGCCGTTTTCGCGGACTTCCCGGACCTTCGCGCGGAAGGACTGCCCCACCCGGAGCGGGAGCCACGGTTCGCCGGGAATCGCCTCCAGCACGATTTCGCGGCCGCCCCGGGTGCGGGTGGAGGCGCCGTTCGCGGCCGAATACAGCACCGCGCCGTGTGGGCGCAGTTCGTTGAGGCCGAACGGTTCGGCGAAGCCGCCGGGAAACTCGACGCGGAACCGTGAGGTCACGTTGGTGCAGCGGGGATTGCCCTCGGCGTCGAACCACAGGCAGGCGTGGCCCGCGGGACCGCTGACGAGTTCGCCGTTGCGCACCTGGAGGTCGCGGGGATCACCGACGTAGTTGCGCTCGTCGTTGTAGAAGTCCGCGTTGAGCGCGGCCACCGGGGTGCCGAAGTCCGCCGGCAGCGCCTTGATCTGCTCGGACAGGGTGCCCATGCCGATGGCGCCGCCGCCGCCGAGCGAGGAGCCGAATGCGTAGTCTTTCCGGGCGCGGTCGAGCTTCACGACGTGGACCGACCACGGATATTCCGGAACCAAGTCGTTGTGGTAACCAAAGCCCCGTTCGGTGCGGGCCGGCGCGACCGGTGCATTGGTGGTGCTGGCTTGGGCCGACGAAGCGAATGCCCACAGCAAGATCGCAAGTGACCAATGGCCAAGGACCAAGGACCAACCCCGACGATTGGGCGTGAAGCCCGCGGCGGGAACGCGGTGGCGGGGATCCGTTGGGGCGGTGGACATCGCCGGAAGGCTAAGCAGGTCGCGCGCCGGGGCAACTGCGGAGGCGGACGGCGGGCGGGCGCGGGTAATTTCAGGGGCGACCATGGCGAAGATGCGTTCATGGACACTACGCCGGTCCGGCCGTTCGAGTTCCAGATTTCTGCGCCCGACCTCGGTGCCGGTCGGTGGATTGGGCGCCTCGACCCAAGCCCGACCGCGGCGATGACGGCGGGGCGTGGGCTATTTCCCGGCGGGATTTCGGCGGACGACAACCAGCGAATTGGCCACCGGACGTTCGCGCCCGTCGCAGGGTTGGTTGCGCAGTTGGCCCTGGCACCAGAGCGTCGCGGACCCACCGCCGTCGAGGTTCATCGCCTCGTCGCAGCCCAGCTTGATCAGGTAGCTGGCCAATTCCTCCAGGGTCATGCCGATGGAGCCGCGTTGGCGTCCGTCCACCGTGACGAGGAACAGGTGCTCGCGGTTCCAGCCCACGGCCGAGCGCGGATGCTGCTCCAGCATGGAACTCGTCTGGTAGTTTTCGTCATCCGGCACCTCCACCTTCAGTGCCCGGCGGCCTCGCACCAGCACCGGGCCGCCGCCGATGGCGGCCTTGGCCCCGCGCAATTGGGCCGAAGTGGCCGTGGAAAGCTCGAACTCCGCGCCCACCGCGAGCTTGGGTCCGCGCTTGGCGACGCCGGCGCCCAGCGAGAGCACCCAGGTGCCCGGCACGAGCGGCGTGTCGCCGGCCTCGCGAATCTCGCGGACGCGGACCTTGAAGGTGGCATCCGGCGTGAGCGTCGGCAGGGCCGAACCGCCGGCGGCTTCGAGCACCAATTCCCGGCCGCCTTCGGTGTGGGTCGAGGTGCCGACCGCCGGGGTGT
The DNA here is from genome assembly GCA_044339945.1 of Kapaibacterium sp. (SeqCode). Taxonomy (GTDB): domain Bacteria; phylum Verrucomicrobiota; class Verrucomicrobiia; order Limisphaerales; family UBA9464; genus CAIWAH01. The sequence goes on along the minus strand of JBIIUN010000340.1, from coordinate 1,372 downwards.
AAAGCACGATGCCGTTCCCCTTGCGCTCCTCGTTCAGGCCGAGCGGGGCAACCGAACCGTCGGGCCACCGGACCGAAAACTGGGAAACCACGTTCGTGGTGTGCGGCTGCCCCGCCGCATCCAGCCAGAAGCTCACGCCCTTGGGGGCGCTGATGAGTTCGCCCGCGGTGATCTGGAGGCCCCGGGTGTCCCCGGCAAAGGCCCGTTCGCGCTGGTAGAAATCGCCGTTCACCGCCGCCACCGGTTCGCCGAAAGCCCGCGGCAACTCCCGCAACTGGGCGGACAGCGGCGCCAAGCCGACCGCGCTGTTGCGCGCATGGACCGCCTCGAGGGCGAGCGTCGGATCCTGCCGGTCCACCCGCACGACGTGGATGGACCACGGCTCCTTGCGGACCTGCTGGTTGGTGTAGGCGAGGCCCGGAGCGATGGTCGCGAGACTCGGGGCCGCGGGCGCCTCCGGCCGGCACCCGGCGACCGCGAGCACGGCGGTGGCGACCAGGGCCAAGCCGGGAAAGCGGGCGAGGGAACGCGGCGGACAGGCGGAGGCGGGCGGCAGGAGGCTCATGGCGATTGGCGCGGGACCGTAGCGGGGCCGGGGCCGGGCTGGCAAATTTGGCGGCAAACGGGCTTCCCGGAGGCGCGGTTCGTCAGTGGGCGACTGTGGCCAAAACGTCGCCCGCAATTCGGCGGCCCTGGCGAGGGCGGCGGATGAACAGAGAAAAGGACGTCGGTCCAACGCAGGCGCAGACCTGCGCCTTTCGCCGGCCCGGCGCCGGGCGGTGCGCGAATCGCGGAACGCTGCCTACGACTGGGTTGCCGCGAGCCAGCGCTGGAACTCGCGGATGCTGCTGAGATTGCCCACGAGAAGCAGCCGGTCGCCGCCGAGCAGGACTTCGTGGGCGGACGGCAGGACCCGCCGCTGTGATCCCCGGCGAATGCCGCAGACGAGGACGCCGAATTGCCGGAGCAGGTTCAGCTGCGCCAGGGTTTGGCCGGACTGCGGATGCTGCTCCGGCCAGACGACGGTCTCGTTGGCCAGTTCGGCAAAGGCTTCGGCGCCCTCCGCCGGGCGGACGCCGGACATCAGGAATCGTTCACCGTGGGCCAGTTGCTCCGGGCTGCCGAGCAGCAGGAGCCGGTCCCCGGGGAAGACCGCTTCGTCCGGCCCCGGGTTGGTGACGACGAATCCGTTGCGGTCGAGACCGATGATCGAGCAACCGGTCTCGGCCCGCAGCCCCAGTTCACGGATGCGCCGGCCGGCGTGCGCGGACTGGAGCGGCAGGGAAATTTCCTCGAGGGCGAGGTTCCAACTCGCCGGCTGTTCCAGCAGCGAAAGCGAGACGCCGGCAGAGGCGGCCGAATTGGAGGCGCT
>JBIIUN010000339.1:0-5614 GCA_044339945.1 Kapaibacterium sp. (SeqCode) | reverse complement strand
CGCCACCAAGGGCACCGGCAAGACCGTGCTGGAGGCCGTGAAGACGAGCGTCAACCCCAAGGTCATCGACTGCCCTGCCGCCATCTCCGGCAAGACCACGATCGACGCCGTGGCCAAGGACGGCATCGTCATCAAGGCCAGGGCCCGCGTGACCGTCCGCACCAACCTCGACCGCTTCGTCGGCGGCGCCACGGAGGAAACGATCATCGCCCGCGTCGGCGAAGGCATCGTTTCCACCATCGGCGGCGTGGAGACCTACAAGCTGGTGCTCGAGAATCCGGACCGCATCTCCAAGACCGTCCTCGACAAGGGCCTCGACGCGAACACGGCCTTCGAAATCCTTTCCATCGACATCGCCGACGTGGACGTGGGCGAAAACGTCGGCGCCAAGCTCCAGGCCGAGCAGGCCGAAGCGAACAAGCTGATCGCCCAGGCCCACGCCGAAACCCGCCGCGCCGCAGCCGTCGCGGTCGAGCAGGAGATGGTGGCACGCGTCGCCGAGATGCGGGCGCACGTCGTCGAGGCCGAGGCGCAGGTGCCCCTCGCGATGGCTGAGGCATTCCGCAACGGCAACTTGGGCGTGATGGACTACTACAAGATGAAGAACATCGCGGCCGACACCGGCATGCGCGACAGCATCGCAGGCAACAAACCCTCCGCCTGATCCCGTGCCCCCGGTCCTAACCAACGTCCTGCTCGCCGAGTTCGACCTCAGCGACCTGAAGCCGATTGCCGTCGTTGTGTTCGTCGTGGCGGTCGTCATTTCCCAGGCCATCGCGAAGGGCAAGAAGCTGCTCCAGGACACTTGGACCGAGGACACGTGGCTCCCGCCGAAATCTCCGGGCGACTTCGGCTCCGGCAGCGAGCCGACGGTCATTCGCCGCTGGGAAAAGCCGACCGTCCCTTCCGCGCCGCCACCGTTGCCCAAGTCCGCCGGGGCGTGGGAACAGGAGCTGGAAAGCATCCTGCGCGGCGAGACTTACCGCCCGGCGGCGCCGCCGATTCCAGTCCCTGCTCCGCCGCCCCCGCCGCGGTCACGGCCGGTGACGTTCGACTACAATCAGGATTCCGACCTCGAGTCGGCCCCGGCGCCCAGCACCCCGCTGGCGACGATGAGTGAGTCCGCGGCCAACCAGCGCCGGGCCGATGCCGCCTACGACGAGGGCGCCTCGCTCCACCGGCAGGTCCTCCAGCGCATGCGTTCGGTGGATGCCCAAGTCAGTCAGCACACGGCCGCAGCCACCCATCCTTCGACGGCCCGGCAGGACACGGCCGCGGAATCTGCTGCGGTGCGAAACTGGCTCCGCCAACCCGACACCGCGCGCGCCGCCATCGTCGCGGCCGTGGTCTTTGGTCCGCCCAAGGCGCTGGAAACTTGATTGGGGGTCAATCGACCGCTTCCTCGCGCACCGGCCGGGGCCGAGGACCAAACAGCGCCGTGCCCACGCGGACGATCGTAGCGCCTTCCTCGATGGCCACTTCCAGGTCACCGCTCATGCCCATGCTGAGCACCGGCAGCGGGGCGCCCAACGCGTCGGCACAACGGTCGCGCAGTTCCCGCAGCTTGCGGAACACGGGCCGGACCTTTTCGGCATCGGTCGCGTAGGGCGCCACGGTCATCAAGCCGTGCAATTCGAGCCGAGGGTGGGCGTTCAATGCGTCCAAATCGGCGAGCAACTGGTCGGGATTCCAGCCGAACTTGGACGACTCGCCGGCCACGTTGACCTCCACGAGAATCTTCAGTGACTTGGCCTGCTTCTCGGCCTGCTTCTGCAACTCCGCGGCGAGCGCCAGGCTGTCCACGCTCTCGATCATCTCGAACAGCGCCGCGGCATCGCGTGCCTTGTTCGACTGGAGATGCCCGATGAAATGCCAGCGGGCCTTGGCCGGGCTCGCGGGAATCTTCGCCTTGGCCTCCTGCATGCGGTTCTCGCCGAACAGGGTCACGCCCAGCGCCATGGCGGCGGCGACCGACTCGGCCGGGTGATTCTTGGACACCGCGACCAAGGTGACCTCGGCGGGATCGCGTCGCGCCCTTTCACAGGCGGCGGCGATGCGGCCCTGGACAGCGGCGAGGTTTTCGGCAAACGACATGCCGGCAACTTAGGCGTAAGCCCGGCCGGAACAAGGCGCGCCCGCTGACTCAGGGCAGTTCCCGGATCCGCAGGTTCCGGAACTCAACCGGCGAACCTTCCGACTCCAGACAGAGGAACCCGCTGGCGGGCGAGCAGCCGGTGCCGCCGGAGACTTCCTCGCCGTTCACCCACAGGCGCACCTCGCCGTTGATGGCGCGCACGTAGTAGTGGTTCCACTCGCCCACGCCGCGGCTGAGATTCTTGCGGGGAAAGCTCCGCATGCTGTTGGGCGCCACCGGCGGGAATGGGGTCATCTTGGCCGGCCCAGTCGGGAAAACGTCACCATGGGACGTGAACCAGTCGGCCTTCTTCTTGTGGTCGCGCTCGTATTGCGCGGTGTAGCCGTGGTCAAGCACTTGCACCTCGATGCCGTCCGGCAGGCGCCCCTTGTCGGCTTCCAGGTTCTTGATTGAAGACTCGCTGGCCCAAAGGAAGATGCCCGAATTGCCGCCCGACTTCAGGTGCCGCCACTCGGCGACGAGTTCGAGGTTGGTGAAGGATTGTTTCGAACGGATCACGCCGACCGGTTGGCCGGTGCAGTTCACGCCGTTGGTATGCCAGGTGAACGTGTTGGTCGGGCAGTTCACGGCGGTAAAGTCCGCCTCGCTCAGCGCGCGCCAGCCCAGCCCGGTGCCATCAATCATGGCCTTGGGCAGGATCGGTTCGGCGGCGGCGAGCGCCCCGGCCAGCAAGGGCAGCAACAGGAACGAAGGCTTCGGAATCATGGAGGGAGCGTGGCCGAACGCAGGCGGCGGGGCGAATCCAATTCTCCCGCCCGGGACGGGGTAACGGCGTCGGCAGCAGCGGGGCTCCGGCTTGCCGCCGGGGATTTTCCCCGCCGGCGCGCACCGCGGATCAACCCCATTTCAGGTTCGGCGACCGCAGCGCCATCAGGGCTTCCTTCACCGTCATGCCGGTCTGGGCGAAGGCTGCGAGCTTCTGCGAACGCTGGCGCCAGAAGTCGCGTTCCATCGGCGGCGCGACCCAGGGCTTGCCGTGCGGGACATTCTGCCCGACCAGCATGGCGAGGTAGCCGTCGATGCCGAACGAGTTCGACGGATGGAGCAGGGCCGCGGCGGCCACGACGCTCGGACCGTTTTCCCGGTAGAATTCAGCGATGGCCTCGGCCTTGTGCATCGCCACGTCATTGCGGGCCGCCTGCCAGAACGGCGTGTTGAGCCGGGTGTTGAACTTGTAGTGCACCGCCAGGAAGTCGCGGATGTCGTCCCACGCGGCGGTGTTGTAGCGGTTGTAGAGCTCGATCAGCGACGGCGTGGGTTCGCACAGGCTGTCGGCCAGCGAATCGGCCAGCGAACTGACCTCGACGCAGATGACCTGGAGCGCCGTGGCTTCGAGCGGTTCGACGAAGCCGGCTGCGTTGCCGATGCCGACGACGTTCTTCACCCACAGCGACTGGTGACGGCCGGCGCGGAACTTCACGACGCGGGTCTTGTCCGCCGGAATCTTCGGGTTCTTGCGGAGGTGTTCCGCGCGGGCGTCCTCATCGCTGATGAACGCGGAGGAATACACGTAGCCGCGGTTGATGAAGTGCTCGTGCTCGATCTGCCACGCCCAGCCGGCGTCCATCGTCTCGGCGACGGTGTAGGGGTGGATCGGCTCGGTGGTGCGCGGCCAGCCGCCGATGACGGCCCGGTCACAGAACAGCGTGTCGGCGTAGCTGACGAACGGCACGCCCAGCGCCTGGCCGAGCAGCTCGGAACGGAAGCCGGAGGAATCCACGAAGAGGTCGGCCGTGATCCGTTCGCCGGTTTCCGTGACCAGTGCGGCGATGCCTTCGGGGCCCAGTTCGGGCTTCACCGTCGCGTCGGTAATGACGACGCCGGTTTCGACGCTCCGGCGTTCCAGCCAGCCGGCGAGCTTGTGGTTCTCGATGTGGAAGGCGTGGTTGTTGTGGAACTGCGGCAGCCCGCTCGGCTGGCGCGGGAAGCACCGGTCGTGGGCCATGTAAACCGAGGCGTTGCCGAGCCACGGAGTCTGTTCGTCGTAGTAGAAGCCATTGTTGCGGCTCAGCTCGGGGAGCCGTTTCTCGAACTCGAAGGCGAAGCTGTAGAAGAAGTGCGAACGCGGGCCCCACAGGAACTTGATGCCCAGCTTCCAGGTCGGCTCCGCCTCGGCGTAGAAGGTCTGCGGCGAGAGCTTGAGATACTCGAAGAAGTGCCGGGGAAAGACGGCGGTGGTGCCTTCGCCGACGCCGATGATGCCGATGTCCGGGCTGCGGACGATGCGGACGTGCAGATGCGGCAGCTTCTTCTTGAGCGTCAACGCGGCCATGAAGCCGGCGCTGCCGCCACCCAGGACGACGATCGAGTTGATTTTCATGGGGACAGGTCAGGGGAACAACGGGGCCAGCAGACAGACAAAGGCCGCCCGGCGCCAAGCACCGGACGGCCCGATTTCCTATGCCAAACTGGACGTGCTCATTCGCTGCGCACGCGGAAGAACTTGGTGGTCTTGGTCGAGACACTCTCGATGACGTAGGTGTCGCCGGTCAGGCCGGTCGCGACCGGGGCCCAAGTTTTCGACGGATCGTCCGCGCCCTCGAGCGTGTAGGTCGCCGTGGGCACCGCGCTCCACTTGAGCGTGATCTTGTCGGCGCCCACATCGTAGGTCGGCGGCAGGAAGGCCAGCGGCGCAGCGGTGTAGGTCGCCAGCTCGGAACTGTAGAGCTGGCCGATGGCGGCCGCATCCAGCACGCCGTCGTAAACCCGCACGCGGCCGACGCTCAACGAACCCCGCAGGCCGCCGGTGGCGACGCCATTGGCATCGTTCTGCGCGCCGAGCAGGAAGCGCAGCGGCACCCCGGGTTCGGCATTGTTTACGGCATGGGTGGCCAGCGGGTTGCCGAGGACTTCCGTGTTGGCCACCTGACCATTGGAATAGACCGTGGTGGTCGAAGTCAGCGGATCGTAGGTGTAGGCCACATGGGTCCAGGCACCGGTGACGGCCTTGCCATTCCAACCGATGTCCGGAGCACCCCAGTGACCGACGGCCCCGAAGTCCGGGCTGCTACCGTGGTTGAAGGACACGTTGGAACCCTCCGGACCGCCGCGGCGACCCCAGGCAAAGATCGTCTCTTCGCCGGCGGCCGCCGGATTGTAGATCCACGCATCAATCGTGCGGGGCGCATTGTCGGCGATGAACGCCGGCGCCGCGGGCCCGAGGTAATACTGCGAGCCGTCCAGGGTGACCGCCTTGATGCCGGCCACGGCCTCCACGACAGCGGGGCTGGAACCCGCGGTGAACGGGAACTCAATCTTGCCGGCATTCGGCCAGGTGGCCAACGGACCGGTGGCAAGCCCCGCGGCGTTCAAGTCCACCAGCTTGACCGGCGGCGTCAGGGTGGGCGTGCTGGTCGCCAAGGTCGGATTGGAGCCGTGGAACACTTCCTGACCGTCGGCGAAGGTGTCGCTGTCGGTGTCCGCCAAGGCCGGATTCGTGGTCGTTTCCTGGCCATCGGT
>JBIIUN010000030.1:0-19034 GCA_044339945.1 Kapaibacterium sp. (SeqCode) | reverse complement strand
GGCGCGGTTCATGGCTCAGAATTGGAAGTAGATGAACTCGCCCGCCGAACCGGAGTTGGTCACGAGCAGGAACAGCATCGCCGCGTAAAGGGCGATCCCGATCCGGCGGTTGGCCGACTCGCCCCAGGCGGCCCGGCGCCCCGCGGTGGCGGCCCACAGGTGCCAAAACACCATCGGCAGCGAGAACAGTGCGATGACGTAGAGCGACTGCGGCCGGGCGGGACCGGAATTGCGCGGGAGGCATCTCATGAACTCCACCACGTGGGTGAAATCCGGCAGCTTGAACAGCAGCCAAAGCACTGACACGACGTTGAAGACGAGGAAGGCCTGCACCACGCCCAGCAAGGTCCAGCCAGTCTCGGGCGCCGCCTTGCGCCCGCGCGTCGCGAGCCGTTCGAGCGCCAGCAAGACGCCGTGGGCAGTGCCCCAGATCGCGTAGCTCCAGGCTGCCCCGTGCCAGAGTCCGCCGAGGAACATCACGAGGAACAGGTTCACGAACGTGCGGAGCTCGCCGTGGCGATTGCCGCCCAGCGGAATGTAGAGATACATCCGCAGCCAGGTGGACAACGAGATGTGCCAGCGCCGCCAGAACTCCGTGATGCTCCGGCTCAGGTAGGGAAAGTTGAAGTTCAGCGGCAGCTCATAGCCGAACAGTTTGGCCAGGCCCTGCGCGATGAGCGAGTAGCCGCCGAAGTCGGCGAGAATCTGGAACGAGAATCCGTAAAGGAGCGCAATCAGGTTCAGCCGCGGCAGATCCTTGAAGGCGGAAAGCTGCAATTCCGCGGTCGCTTCCTTCAGGTTGTCCGCGACGACCATCTTGAGGAAGAAACCGAGGATCAGCTTCTTCACCGCGCCGTCCCAATCGATGTCGGCGAACCGCTTCGCGCCGATCTGCCAAAGGAACTCCCCGGCCTTCACGATCGGCCCGGCGACCAATTGCGGGAAGAAGGCCTTGAAGAACCAGACCTTGGCCTGGAACCAGCCGGCTTCGCGGGCGTTCCTCGGTGCGGGCAGACCCGGGATGCCACCCTTCGGCCCGTCCCACCAGGACTCCATCACCAGGCTGATTCCCTGGAACGTGTAGAACGAAATGCCGATGGGCAGCGGAATCCCCCGCAGCCAAGGACCCAATTGGTCCCAGACGGCCGCCGGCAACAGCGCGTGGCCGACGAGCGCGGCGTATTTGAAGAAGGCCAGCGCCCCCAAGTTGAACGACAGCGCCGTCGCCAGGACCACCCGCCGGCGAATCGGGCTGTGACCGGGCGTTAGCAAGTCCTGCGCGGCAAGACCATTGATCAGCGTGGAGACAAACAGCAGCGGCAGCAGCTTCGGATTCTCCCAGCCGTAGAAGACGAAGCTGGCCAGCGTCAGCACCCCAACCTGCCAACCCGCGCGGCGGCCCGCGTAATGCAACGCGAACACCACCGGCAGAAACACGGCAAAGCTCCAACTGTTGAACAGCATGCGGACGCGCAGGCGCGCCGCGTAGGTAACGGTTCCCGCCCGGCGACAACAAGCCGGTTTGTCGTTCCGCCTCCTTTCCGCTTCTGGTTACTTCTCGCCCACGCCGCCGGTCAACCCGGCGCCAAGCCCGCCCGCATGAAGATTCTCCACCTGCTCGGAGCCGCCGAAGACCACGGCGGCATCGTGTCGGTCGTGCGCGGAATCCAGGCGGCGACGGCGGCGGACGGCCTGCGGCATGCCGTCTGGGTCAACTCCGCCTTCGTCAATCGCCGGAGCCCAGCGCTGGATCTGCGCCCCAATCGTTTCGCGCTCGACGAAGCGGCAAGCCATCCCCGCCTGCTGCTGCGGGCCGCCCTGGCCTTGCCCGGGTTGTTCAGGTTGCTGCGGACCGAGCCGTTCGACGTCGTCCACGCCCACACCCGCGGCGGGTTTGCGGCGGCGATGCTGCTTAACCGTCTTTTCGGGCGACGCCTGCTGTTCACCAACCACACTTACGCCAACCGCACCGGCCTGTATCGGGGCGCGGCGGCCTGGCCCGGCTTCAACACCGTCGTGCTCACGCCGAACATGGCGAAGCATTACGGAGTGGTGCCCGATGAACCCAAGGTCTCCGTGATCTCAGCCTGCGGGGGCAACGCCTTTTGGCAGGTTCCGCCCGTGACCGCGGCCCAATCCTCTCCGCTGCGTCTCGTCGGAGTCGGCAACTTGGTGCGATGGAAGAACTGGCATCTGCTGCTGGAAGCCTTGGCGGGCTTGCCGGCCGACTTCAGCTCGCAGTGGCAATTCGAACTGTGGGGACCGACTCCGGAAGATCCCGCGGCCAAGGCTTATGCCGCCGAACTTGGCGTCCTGGCCGCTCGCCCGGAACTCGCGGGCCGGGTCCACCTACGCGGGCCGACCACCGATGTCATCGGCGCCCTTCGCGGAGCGAACTGGTTCGTGTTGCCGTCCACGAACGAGCCCTGCTCCGTGGCACTGATTGAAGCCCTCGCGCTCGGCTTGCCGGCCGTCGTTTCCGCCAGCGGTGGCAATGTGGACATCCTGCGGCCGGAGCACACAGGCGTCTTTTTCCGGCCGGATGACGCGGCGGATCTCCGACGACAATTGGCCCGCGTGCTCCGCGGCGAAGTCGCCGTGGCTTCGCCCGAGGCCATCCGGGCCAGCGTCGCCGGGCGGACCGCCAGTGCCGTGGGCGCCGAATACCACCGGCTCTATCGCCGGCTGGCCGTTTAGCCTGAATTACGCGGCCACCGCGCGAATCGCCCCGTAGAGGCGGTCCTTCAGTTGGGCGCGGCGCATCTTCATCTCGTCCATTTGCTGGTCGGTGGCGGTCTCCACCTCTTCCTCGACCCGGCAGATGTCGTCGTCGAGTTTGTGATATTCGTCGAACATCCGTTGAAACTCCGCGTTGGAGAGTTTCAGGCGGCGGATGGTTTCGACGTGCTCAGGGAATTCGCGGGTCAGCGGGTGATGCAGGTCCATAGGGAATGCGCTTTGTTCGTCGCCAGTTTCCCGCTTCCGCAACGCAGCGCCCCACACGGATTGCCAAATCCTGCGCGTTCACGGCGGAGCGCAATCAAGCCGTCCGCGATCCAGCCGGAAGAGCCTCCGATCCATGTCCCGCCGGCGCGGGAATCAGGACGACACCAAGCCTTCGGCTCAGGCTCGAAAAAGAAAAACGCCCGGGCACTCGCCCGGGCGCCAACGGCAGCCCCTACACTCCAACTAACCCACTCAACCAACCTCGGGTAACCTGCCGTTCATAAAAAGTCGTGTTCCTCGGCCCGCACCACCAGCACCGGGCACGGGGCGTGGCGGATGATCTTTTCCGCGACGCTGCCGAGCAGGGCATATTTGAGCCCCGTGTAACCGTGGGTGGCGATGATCAGGAGATCCATGTGCTTGGTCTTGGCCGTCTCGACGATCTCCTTCCAGGACCGGCCGAGGCGCACCACGGTGTCCACCGGCACGGTCGCGCCCAGTTCGTGGGCGATGCCTGACAACTGCTTCCGGGCGTCGTCCATCCGCTGTTCATCCAAATCCACCGGCGACGCCGGCACGTAGCCAAAGTCGGTCGGCAACACCACGGGCTCGATCACGTGGAGCAGCGTCAGGTTGGCCCCAAATTGTTCCGCGAACGGCCGGGCATACCGCAGGGCCTTCCGGGAATGCTCGGAGAAATCCATCGGCACCAGGATCCGACCGATCCGGAACCGGACGGGCGCCAACTGGCCCAGCGGGGCCGACGCCAACCGGTGGCCGGTGGCATCATTGATGACGAACTGGTCCGAACTTTTGCGCAGCTTGGGGGCCGGTGCCTTGGCGATTTTCATTTCGCGGTAGGTTTCGATTTGGAGTTTGCCCGCCGGGCCCGGGGTTTCGGCGGGGCGGTCTCGATCACCGAGTTGACGCCGCCAAACGGGTTGGGGCACGTCTTCGGATTGTTCGGGTCCGCGATCCACCGGCCATCGACAACGAACAGGTATTCATGGGTCCCCGGCGCCAGCGCGACCTCAGTCGTCCAGCCGCCGGGAACCTCGGACATCGGGAACATGGCGGGTTGCCACTCGTTGAAGGTGCCCGCGACAAAGACTTCCCGGGCCTCGAGGAACGGCAGCTCAAAACGCACGACCCGGTGTCCGGGAGCGGCATTAACTTGGGTGCTGGAGCAGGACGACTTCATGATTCCAACGATGCGGAACCCTATGTGCACCGCCGGCCCGCGATCCGCTCACCGCCGATTGCTCAACTGGCGTCCTATGTTGCGCCGGCCCGCAAAATCCGCCCATTGCCGGGCCCCCGGCTTCGGCTCACATTCGCCGGGTGAAACTCCCACCCCGACCGACAGCGGCGCTGCTGGAGCATCAGCCTTTCCTCCGCGGAGTGCCTTGGCGCCCGCTCGAACGGCTGGCGGAACTGGCCGCCTACGCGACGTTCCCGGACCACGCGGTGATCTTCGAGGAAGGGGCCGAGGCGGGCAGCTTTCATCTCCTGCTGTCCGGCCAGGTGGCCCTGCGCGGCGCCGGCGCCAAGGCGGAGCCGGCCGTGCTGCAGGTGCTCGGTCCCGGCGACGCCTTGGGCTGGTCGTGGGCCTTCCCGCCCAATCACTGGACCTTGACCGCCGTGGCCCTTGAGCCGGTGACCACGCTCGTGTTCCCGGCGACCCGGCTGCGCCATCTCTGCGATGATGATCCCGTGCTCGGCAGCCTTGTTTTCCGGCGGATTTCCCAGGTCCTGCTGCAACGTCTCACCGCAACGCGGCGCCGCCTCGCCGTCGCCGAGCACGCGGCGGCCGGGGTCCCGTTGCGCATCACGGTGGCCCCGCCGGTGGAACGTCCGCACACTGGTTGATCCCTGGGTTTGGCTCGCCCCTCGCCCGCGGGTCGCTACGCTGCCGGCAGCGGTCCCCGCGGACCGCCTGTGATGAACCCATTGTTCCACCGCTTGGCCGCCGTGAGCGTGGCCTCCCTCGTCGGCCTGACCAACGCTTCGGCGCAAGGCCTGCCCGCCCCCTTCCCGCAGCCGGTTCGCACGCGCGAGGGCATTCGGCTCGCGGCGTGGGAGAAACCGGCCGACACCGCCTCGCCGCGGCGCGCAGAAGCGGCCTCCATCCGCCACAAGGTGGCCCCGGTGACCGTCGTGCAACTGCCGGCCCCGGACCTGGCGGCAGTCCGATTGGAGGACGAAAAGCAGCTGCAAACCGACGCCAAAGGGGCCCGCCGTATCAGCCTGCGCCGTCCCCTGCCCGTCCCGCTCGGAACGCGGACACAAAAAAAACCGGACTCCGGCTGGCAAACGCTGCCGGATGGGTCGCGCCTGTGGAGCGCCGAGGTGACGTCGGAGTCGGCGCTCGGACTTCGGTTGCACTTCGCGGCGGTCACGTTGCCGGCGGGCGCCGAACTCATCGTGTTCGCCTCGGAAAACCCTGCCGAAGTCAGCGGGCCCTACTCCGACGAAAGCCTGGGGGCGCGGGATTCGTTCTGGTCCGGCACGGTGTTCGCCTCCCGGGTGACGGTGGAATGCCGCCTGGCCGCCGGTCTGCCGGTTTCGGCGGTCCGTTTCACCGTGGATGAACTGCTCCACCGCTACGTGAGCCTCCCGTTGAACGCGACGGGCGCCAAGGCGGCGGACACCTGCAATCTCGACGTGACCTGCGAACCCGAATGGCTCGCCACCTCGAAGGCCGTGGCCGGGCTCGGCTCGGTTCAAGGCAGCGGCGAACTGCTCTGCACCGCCTGCCTTGTGAACGACTCCGACCCGGCCCCGGGCACGGACTATGTCATGACCGCCAACCATTGCGTGGGCTCCCAAACGGAGGCCGACGACACGGAGTTCTACTGGTTCTACCAGACAACCAGTTGCAACGGGGCGGTCCCGACGCTGGCGAGCCGCCCGCGGACTTCCGGCGGGGCCGACTTCATCGCCGGCAGTGATCGCGGCCTCGGCAACGACTTCGCGTTCCTGCGTCTCCGGCGCGAAACACCCGGGGGCGTGACCTACTCGGCATGGAGCACGCTGCCGCAGGCATCCGGCGCGCTGGCCGTGGGCATCCACCACCCTTCCGGGGACTTCAAGCGGATCAGCTTCGGGGAAGTCGTCGCGTTCGATTCCAACTACTCGCGGATCCGGTGGTCCCGCGGCATCACGGAGCCGGGCAGCAGCGGTTCGCCGCTCTTCAATTCGGCCCACGAATTCGTCGGGCAACTCTTCGGGGGCAAATCCAGCTGCAAGACCCCCGCCGAAACCGACATCTACGGACAGTTCAGCCAATCCTTCGCGCTCGTCGGCGGCTGGCTGACCGGTCAGCCAAGCGTGCCGGCCAATGATTCCTTCACGAGCCCTGACCTGATCGCGGGCATCACCGGTCAGGTAACGACCTCAAGCGCCGGCGCCTCGAAGCAGGGCAATGAACCGCAACACGCCGGCAACCGGGGCGGCAAATCCCTTTGGTTCCGGTGGACCGCCCCGACGACCACCGGGATGACCTTCACGACAGCCCGGAGCCAGTTCGACACCGTGCTGGCGGTCTACACCGGCACCGACCTCGGAAACTTGTCGCCGGTCACGGCGAACGACAACGGCGCCGAATTCCCGCTCAGCGCACTCAGCTTTCCCGCCGGCGCCGGCACGACCTATTTCATCGCGGTGGACGGCCGCAACGGCGCCGGCGGCCGGGTGGGCCTCGAATGGTATCCGAGCGTGAGCCAGGACCAATTGCTGAACGATGATTTCGAGCGGGCCCAGGTGCTGTCCGGAACCCGCGGGGAAGTTGGACTCTACAACCGGGGTGCCACGAAACAGCCAGACGAACCGTCGCATGCAGGCAACCTCGGCGGAGCGTCGGTCTGGTTTCAATGGACCGCCCCGCGCGACGGCGCCGTCCTGTTCGATACGGAAGGCTCGGGCATTGAGACGGTCATTGCCGTCTATGCCGGCACCAACCTGGCCAGCCTCGGCCTGGTAGTCCGCAGCAACGATGACATCAATTCCGGCCAGGAGATCTTTACCAGCCGGGTCTCGTTCACGGCGCAAGCGGGCAAAACCTACCGGATTGCGGTGGATGGTTTTGGCGATGCCACCACGCCGGTGGAGACCGGCTTCATCCTGTTGACGTGGCAACCGCCCACCACCCCGTTGGGGACTCCGCCGGCCAACGACCCCTTCGCCGGTGCCGCTCCGCTGACGGGACCCGAAGGACAACTGACGACGGAGAACCTGCGGGCGTCGAGAGAAGCGGGAGAGCCTGAACACGCGGGGAATCTCGGCGGGCGATCGGTGTGGTTCCGTTGGAGTGCCCCGTCGGATGGCCTGCTTACCGTCGACACGCTGGGTAGCAACTTCGATTCGACCCTCGCCATCTATTCCGGGGCCGAACTGGGCCGCCTGCAACTGCTGGGTGAGAATGACGACGTCGACCGGACCACCCGGCAAAGCCGCGTGACGGTCCCGGTCACGGCCGGGGAGAGTTACCCCATCGCGGCCGACGGTTTGGTGACCGAATCGGGCGTTCACCGGGAAGGTGAAATTCAACTGGGCTGGAAGTTTGAACTGGGGGGACGCAACGACAGCTTCGCCAACGCGCAGAGGCTGGTTGGCCGGACCGGCCGGGTCGCGGGGGAAAATCGTCAGGCAACCAAGGAACCGGGCGAACCGCGGCATGCCGGCGGCAACGGCGGCGCCTCCGTCTGGTTCCGCTGGATGTCGGAATCGGCCGGGGAAGTCACCTTCGATACCCTAGGGTCCAGTTTCGACACGGTCCTGGGCGTTTACCTCGGCTCCAACGTCAGCCAGCTGACCGAATTGGCCAGCGGCGACGACATCTCCGCCGCCCGCTCGGTCTTCACGAGCCGGGCGGTCGTGAACGCCAAGGCCGGGCAGGAGTTGTTCATCGCCGTCGACGGATATCGCGGAGACGGGGCCGGCGCCCTGCCCGTCGAAACCGGCAGCATTGTGCTCAACTGGCGACAGGCGGCGAGCGCGGCGCTCTTGCTGTCGAATCCCAAGCTGGAGCTTACCGGCTTCTCGGTGTCGGTTTCCGGCAACCCGGGTGAAACGGTGACGCTCCAATTCGCCACGGTCCTCGGCGACTGGGCGGACCTTTCCTCGATCCAGTTGGATGGATCGGGTGTTGGCCTGCTGGACGATGCCGCTGCCGATTCCCGTGAACTCGGCTTCTACCGCGTGATCCGCCGGTGACCGCGGCACGATGCCCGCTTACGCCTAGTCGAAGCTCACCATGAAGCTTTCGTTGGCGCGTGGGTGAACGGAACCGTCCGCCGAAGGCGCCGGTTCCAACCGACTGGCCGCCGGACCGGCAGGTTTGCCGACCGGATTTGAAGTCTGAGACTCGGCTTCCGGCATCAAGCCGGCCGCGGTGCGCAGACTTTCCGCATGGCTCGCATGCCGGCGTTGGACCACTCCGCACACGTGCTGGCACAGGTTGGGAATGCTATCGTCCGCGATGAAATAGATGACGCTGAGCCCGTCCTTGCGCCGCCCCAAGATGCCGGCCTCCGTCAGGGTTTGCAGGTGACGCGAAGTGTTGGCTTGGGTCAGCAAAGTCAGTTCGGTCAGCTGGCCAACTGACTTTTCACCACCCAACAAGGCCCGGATCAGCTTCAAGCGGCTGGGCTCGCCCAAAACCCGAAACCGGGCCGCAATGATTTCCAATGCCTCATCATTCAGCATCTGCGCCTTGGCGACCACGCTTTGATCCGGTGTCATCTTTTTCTTGCGAATAGCTATATGCGCGAATACTCATATGGTCAAACATGAGTTTATGAAAACTAACCGCCTTTCGGTCGCTACCGTCTTGCTATCACTCGCCGGACTCACCGTGAACGCCCTCGGCCAAGGAATGCCGCCGGAAGCGCGCAAGAACATCCACCTGCTGTTGAACCAGCATTCCGCCGTCATCCGCACGGTCACGATGTCCACCAACGGCTACATCGCCCTCACCGAATCCAGCGACCCGCGGGTCGCTTCGGCCCTCAAGGAACACGTCCGGCAGATGGAGGCGCGGCTGAACGAGGGCCTGATGGTCCGCCGCCACGACCCTGCGTTCGTCGAATTCGCCCGGCACTACCCCAATCTCCGGCACACCGTGGAACCGACTGAGAAGGGTCTCCGAATCGTCGTCACCGGCAAAACTCCCGAAGCAATCAAGGTCGCCCAGAACCATGCCACCGTGGTGACCGACTTCGCCACCCACGGCTGGGAAGCCCACGATCGGGATCACGCCCCGGCCCTTCAGTCCGGGACTCCGGCGAAGGAATCCGTCCACGCCGTTTCGTCGACGCCCAAGAAATCCTGTCCGGCCTGCTGCGAAAGCGGCGCCGAATGCCAGGCCGGAAGTCCCACCCGGACACCGGCCGCTGCCCCGAAAGCCAACTGAACCCCAACACCGCCAACACCATGACCGTAGAAAACGCCATCCGAGTGCTCGCCGGCTGCATGATTCTCACCAGCCTCGCCCTCGCCCACTATGTCAGCCCGAATTGGCTCTTCCTGACCGGATTTGTCGGGTTGAACCTCATTCAGTCCGCCTTCACCGGGTTTTGCCCGGCCGAGATTGTCCTCAAGAAAATCGGGGTCGGCGGTGGATGCTGTTCCAGCCCGAAAGACCAAGCCTGAACGCCCATGTCGCACCTTGGCACCGACCAACGCGGCTTGATCGTCTGCCGCTCGCCGAGCGGCTAGGGCAATCGGCTCGCCTACGCCGGCGCTCGCAGATTCCTTCGACCGCCCTGCCCCCGACTCATGGCAGGACTACACCCCATTGAAGAACGCTGCCGACCTCACAACCTGCCGGCCATGAACATTAACGTGCCACGCGCAATTTCGCCGCAACTTCAAAGCCCGTTCCGGGCGCTGTTCTTGGTCCAGCTCGGATTGGTTCTAGCCGGGGTCACCGGCCAGGCCCAGGGGCGCTTCCGCTGGGAAGGTTCCGGCGGCTGGGCGCATTCCGATGCCTTCGTCCGCCGGTATGACACCAACACGCTGGTGACTGTCCAAGGCGCCGTGACCCGCCTGGAAACCTTCACCCCGGAGCGAGGAATGTCCCCCGGGGTTCGGGCGGTGATCAGAACCGGGGCTGAGTCGGTGACGGTTCATTTCGGTCCCAAGTGGTTCGTGGAACGCCAGGACATCCAGATCAAGCCCAAGGACGAAGTAGTCGTGACTGGCTCGCGGATCATGGTTGCCGATGGGTCGGTAGTCGCCGCCACCACGGTCGCCCGCGGTGAGCAGACCCTTCAACTCCGGGATGCCGCAGGCATTCCGCTGTGGTCCGGCGGACCGGCCGATGCCAGACCGCACCTGAAGCCGGCCTCCGGGGCACGCTGGACGTTGCAACTGCCGGCAGGCGACCTTGCCCGTGGAAAGACGGCCTACCGAAACCTGTGGTGCCACGGCTGTCATGTGGCCAAGGGCTACGAGAAGGAATTCCCCGCGCCCTACGCGCAACCCAAGGTGCCTGTGGTTCTGGGGATGGAACCGCAGACGCCCACCCGGATGGAGTTGGTCAACTCCCTGATCAATCCCTCCCACCGCATCGAACCAAATCTCCAAAAGGAACTGGTCACCAACGGGCAGTTCTCCCGGATGGGCGACTACAACGAGATCATGACCCTCCAGCAGCTGAGCGACCTTGTCACTTTCCTCGAATCACTGAGACGGTAAGTTTGCCCTGAACCTCTGATGAAATCGCCGATTCCATTCGCCCAAACCATGTTGCTGCTGGCGTTGCTGGCGGCGTCCGGCGGTGCCTGCCACCGGGCGCCCACGCCTCAGGCTCCGGCTGCATTGCCTCCGGTGTCCGTTCAATTGACCTCCGTGGAAGCGCACGGCCTCATGGCAACCGAAGAGGTGGTCGGCACGGTCCGCCCAAAACTCCGCGCCGCCGTTGAAGCGAAGCTGGCGGGCCGCATCGAGGCCCTGCTCGTCGTGCCGGGCCAGGCGGTCAAACAGGGGGACACCCTCGCGGCCTTGGATGCGCGCGAGGTCAAGGCCCGGCTGGATTCCGCCCAAGCTATCCGTGATCAGGCGGCCCAAGACTTGGACCGCATTCGCAAACTGGTGAAGGACGGCGCTGCGACCGCCTCGGAACTGGATTCCGCGCAGGCCCGCCAGAAAGTGGCCGCCGCCGCCGTTACGGAGGCGGAGACGATGCTCGGCCATGCGCGTGTCGTCGCCCCGTTCGACGGAGTCATCACCCGGAAACTGGCGGACGTGGGCGACCTTGCGACCCCGGGTCGGCCCCTGGTCGAAATCGAGGATCCGGCCCACCTACGCTTTGAGGCGGACGTCCCGGAAGCCTTGCTCGACCGGCTTCAACTGGGCGCGCGGCTGCCCGTGCGCGTCTCTCCCCGGAAGGAACCGATCGAGGGTGCGGTCAGCGAAATCGCCCCGGTGGCCGAAGCCGTGAGCCGGACCTATCTCGTAAAGCTCGACCTGCCGGTGGTGACCGGTCTGCGCGCCGGCCAGTTCGGTCGCGTGGCCGTGCCGACGGGCGAATCTTCCGTGGCCCATGTGCCCGCCAGCGCGGTCATCCAGCGTGGCCAGTTGGAATACGTCTTCGTCGCCGAAGGCGGGAAGGCACAGCTGCGCCTGATCCGCACCGGCAAGCGCTTTGGCGCCGATGTCGAAGTGGTGTCCGGCCTCAACGCCGGCGAGAAGATCGTTTCCGCCGATCCAGCCAAGGTGCAGGACGGCCAACCGCTGGAGGCAAAGCCGTGAGGCCGGGCGAAATCAATCCCCCGTCTGCCCACGGCCTTGCCGGCCGGATTGCGCACGCGTTCATCGATTCGAAGCTCACGCCGCTGGTCGTCATCGCGTCGGTGCTGCTGGGTGCCTTCGCCGTGTTCATGCTGCCGCGCGAGGAGGAGCCGCAGATCAAGGTGCCGATGATCGACGTGATGGTCGCGATGCCCGGCTTCTCCGCCCAGGAGGTCGAGGAACGCGCGACGCGACCAATGGAGAAGCTACTCTGGGAACTGCCCGGCGTGGAATACCTCTACTCGCAGTCGCACGAGGGTGAGGCGCTGACCATCGTGCGTTTCAAGGTCGGGTCCGATCCCGACGCCAGCCTGGTGAAGGTCTCCGAAAAACTCCGGGCAAACTTCGACCGTGTGCCGCACGGCGTCGCCTTCCCGCTCATCAAGCCCAAGTCCATTGATGACGTTCCGATCCTGGCGCTGACGTTCCACAGCGCCCGCTACGATCACCTTACACTTCGCCGTCTCGCGGCACAGGTAGACGACGCGGTGAAACAGGTTCCGCTCGTGGCCGAGACGACCGTGATCGGTGGAGCGCGCCGCGAATTGCGCGTGCTGCTTGATCCGGCCCGGCTGGCTTCCCGCGGACTCAGCCCGGCCGGCCTGATTCCGATGCTGCGGCAAGCCAATCGCCAGTTCCGCAGCGGCGAACTCACGTCGAATAACCAGTCCGTCATCATCGAGACCGGCGGGTTTCTCCAGACGGCCGAAGACGTGAAGAACTTGGTGGTCGGCGTGGTCAACGGTCGGCCAATCTACCTCCGCGAAGTGGCCGACATCGTGGACGGCGCCGAGGAGCCTTCGAACTACGTGTTCTACGGCGCTGGTAGCCACCGACGTGAGGAGGCGGAGCCGAAACCCAGTGGCGAGGTCCGCCTCGTTACCTCGGCAGCTACAGCCGAACCCGCCGTCACGTTAGCCATCGCCAAGCGTCCCGGCGCGAACGCCATCGCCGTTGCCGAAGACGTGCTGCGCAAGGTGGAAGGCCTAAAGGGCACGATCATTCCGTCGGATGTGACGGTCTCCGTGACGCGTCACTACGGCGAGACCGCGGCGGAAAAGTCCAACGAACTGCTGCTCCACATGGGGATCGCCGTGATCAGCGTTTCCATCCTGATCTGGCTGACGCTGGGCTGGCGCGAGTCCGGCATCGTGGCCGTGGCCATCCCGGCCACGCTCGCGCTGACGTTGCTCGTCTTCTACCTCTACGGCTTCACGCTGAACCGCATCACGCTCTTCGCGCTGATCTTCAGCATCGGCATCCTCGTGGACGACGCCATCGTGGTCGTCGAGAACATCGTCCGGCACTTCCACCTGCCCGAAAACAAGGACCGCCCATGGAACACCATCGCCGTCGAAGCCGTCAGTGAAGTCGGCAATCCGACGATCCTCGCGACCTTCGCCGTGATCGCGGCCGTGCTGCCGATGGCGTTCGTCGGTGGGTTGATGGGCCCCTACATGCGACCGATCCCGATTGGCGCGAGCGCGGCGATGTTCTGGTCCCTTCTGATCGCCTTCATCGTCACGCCGTGGGCGAGCATCCGGATGCTGCGGTGGCGGAACGGCGAGCGCCGGCTGGCGATGCTTCATGCAGGTGAGCCGGTGAGAAAGTGTGAAAGTGCGACGCCGGACTCCGGAGCAATCTCGTCTCTCTCACCTGCTCACTCTCCCACCTGCCCACCTGCTGCTGATTCGCATCAGACGTCGGAAGACGCGATGACCCGCCTCTATCGCCGCGTGATGAACCCGCTGCTCCACCACACCGGCTGGCAGTGGACATTCCTCGGCGTCATTACCGCGCTGCTGCTGGGCGCGATGGCGACCGTCGCCTTGGGCTGGGTGAAGGTGAAGATGCTTCCCTTCGACAACAAATCGGAGTTCCAGGTCATCCTTACGATGCCCGAAGGCAGCTCGCTGGAACGCACCGCGCAGGCCGCCTCGGAAATGGCGGCCGCGATCCGCACCGAGCCCGAAGTCACCGACTACCAGATTTACGTGGGCGTGGCCTCACCGTTCAATTTCAACGGCCTCGTTCGCCACTACTTCATGCGGCGCGGCGCCAACGTGGCCGACATCCAGGTCAACCTCGTCGGCAAACACGACCGCAAGGCCCAGAGCCACGACATCGCCAAACGCGTCCGCCCCGCGGTGGCCGCCATTGCGGAGAAGTTCGGCGCTCGTGTGGCCGTTGCCGAAGTGCCACCTGGGCCGCCGGTGTTGCAGACACTCGTCGCGGAAATCTACGGCCCGACCGACGAAGCCCGCTTCGCATTGGCGCAGCAGGTGAAGGACATCTTCAAGGGCACGCCCGGCGTGGTGGATGTCGATTCGTATGTCGAGGCCGACCAGCCCAAAACCCGCTTCGTCATCGACAAGGAAAAGGCCGCGCTCCACGGCATCAGCGCCGAGACGATTTCGCAGACGCTCAAGATCGCGGTCGGCGGCGAGTCGGTGGACCTGCTGCACATTCCTCGCGAGAAGGACGACGTGAACCTCGTGCTCCAGCTCCCGCGTTCCGCCCGAGCACGCCCCGAAGAATTGCTGGCCCTGCGCGTCCGCAGCGGCGACGCCAACGCGCTGCCCGAACCCGGCGCCAATCTCTCCGGCCCTCCGCTCGTGCCGCTGCGCGAATTGGTGAAGCTCGAAACCGGCATCGCCGACAAAAGCCGCCACCGGAAGAACCTCATGCCCGTGACCTACGTCATCGGCGACGTGGCCGGCGTGATCGAAAGCCCCGTCTACGCGATCGCGGAGATGAACAAGAAGCTGAAGGCGTTGACGGTCGGAGCGCCGATCTCCGATCCGGCGCGTTCCGCAGGTTCAACCGCTCTCGCCGGGTCGGAGACCGGCGCTCCCGGGCTGAAGATCTACAACGCCGCTATGCCGTTCTCCGACGCGCAGCCGGCAATGAAGTGGGACGGCGAATGGCACATCACCATCGAAGTCTTCCGTGATCTCGGCACGGCCTTCGGCGCCGTCATCGTGCTCATCTTCATCCTCATGGTGGGTTGGTTCCGCTCCTTCATCACGCCGCTCGTCGTGATGATCGCGATCCCGTTCTCGCTCGTCGGCATCCTGCCGGCGCACGGCCTGATGGGCGCGTTCTTCAGCGCGACCTCGATGATCGGCTTCATGGCCGGCGGCGGCATTGTCGTCCGTAATTCGATCATCCTCGTGGACTTCATTGAACAGCGTCTCCGCGAAGGCATGCCGCTGGACCAAGCCGTGGTGGACGCCGGCGCGGTGCGCTTCCGCCCGATGGTCCTTACCGCCGCTGCTGTCATCGTGGGCGCGGCCGTAATCCTTGCCGACCCGATCTTCCAGGGCCTCGCTATCGCATTGATGGCTGGCGAAGTCGCCTCGCTCTTCATCAGCCGCATGGCGGTGCCCGTGCTCTACTTCATGGTCCACCGAACCACTCACTCACAGCCCACAACAGCGTGAACCTAGCCCAGAACAACGCTCGTCTGAGCCATTGCCTGAATTCTCGATGAAATCCCCCCGCTGGAATCCCTATCTTGTCGGCGCCCTGATTGGCGTTCTGTCCCTGCTGACCTTTGCCCTCGCCGACAAACCGATTGGCATCTCCACCGGCGTGGCCCAGGCGGCCGGTGCCTGCGCGGTGCCGTTGATCGGCCCGGCCGCCGTCGCCGGGAACACCTACTGGGCGAAGAAGGCCGTGCCGGCGTGGGACTACGGCAGCCTCTTCGTGGTAGGGACGTTTTTCGGGGCGCTCGCGAGCGCGTTGGTGAGCCGGAGCTTCAAGGTGGAGACCATCCCCGCGGTCTGGCGAGAGCGGTTCGGCGGATCGGTGCCCAAACGCCTCGTCGCCGCGTTCGTGGGCGGGGTGGTCATCATCTACGGTGCGCGCCTGGCCGATGGTTGCACGAGCGGCCATGGCATCAGTGGTTCGCTGCAACTGGCGGTGAGCAGCTGGACCTTCTTCCTCGTCCTGTTCGCCGCGGGCATCGCGACCGCCTGGGTTCTCTTCCGCAGCCCCAAATCCTGACCTCTCCGCCATGCAACCCCTGCTTTCATTCTTCACCGGTTCCAACCTGCTCTGGGCCGGACTCGCCTTCGGCTTCCTCTTCGGCGTTCTGCTGCACCGCGGCGGCGTGACCAGCTACAACGTCATCGTGAACCAGTTCCGGTTCCGCGACTTCACGGTGCTGAAGGTCATGTTCACCGCGATCGTGATTGGCGGAGTCGGCCTGGCCGTGCTGCACGGGCAGGGCTTGGCCAACTTCCATATCAAGCCGGCCACCATGCTCGCGGTTGTGCTCGGCGCGGTGCTTTTTGGCGTCGGCATGGTGCTTTACGGCTACTGCCCCGGCACCGGCATCGCTGCCATCGCCACCGGCAAGCTGGACGCCCTCGCCGGTTTCGCCGGCATGCTGGTCGGGGCGGCGGCCTATGCGTTCAGCTATCCGTGGATCGCGGCGCACGTGCTGCCGATCGCGGACTTAGGAAAGAAGCGGTTGCCCGACCTCGCGGGGATTCCGGAATGGATGTGGTATGCGGGCCTAGTGGCCGTCGCGGGAGCCGTGTTTGCATTGGTGGTCCGGGTTGAACGCTCGCATCCACCGGCCATCCGGCAGTAGCCGGCCAGAGACAACGATTATCCGATTAACCTTTCCGGCTACTACCTGTGTCGGCCTTCGGCGGAATTTCGACTTTAACTCACTGAAAGCAAGGGGCTTCGGCCAGGCAAATGCCCCGGCCATGGGACTTGCTGGCAGTCCACATTTTTTGCCATCCTCCAGACATGACCATCGCGGAACACCATCACCTCCTAGAGGAACTGTCGAAGTCCCGGATTTTTGCGGACTACCAGAAGGCCTTCAGCGAGGCGACAGGCCTTCCGCTGTCGCTGCGCACCATCGAGGCTTGGCGGCCGGTCCATGAACGAAATCCGCACGAGAATCCGTTCTGCGCCCTGATGGCCAAGACGAGCCGGTCCTGCGCCGCGTGCTTGGAGAATCAGGAGAAGATCGCGGAAAACCCCGGCCCCGGCCCCCGGACAGTCACCTGCTTCGCGGGCCTTTCGGACACGGCCATCCCGCTGCGTTTCGGCCACGAGCTGGTGGGATTCCTCCAAACCGGACAGGTATTCGTCGGCAAAAAGCCGGACAAGGCCGGCTTCGGCAAGGTCACCAAGCAGATCGTGGATTGGGGACTGAAGACCGATCTCTCCAAGGTGGAGGAATCCTGGTTCCACTCCCGCGTGCTCAACCAGGAGCAGTATCAGGCCATGGTCCGGCTGCTGGCCATCTTCGGACAGCACCTCGCCATCGTGGGCAACCAGATCCTGGTGCAGCAGCAGAATTCGGAACCGCCCGCCATTGTCCGCGCCAAGCAATACATCGCGGAGCACCAGGGCGAGGAACTTTCCCTCGGCGAGGTCGCCAAGGCGGTCAACACGAGCACCTTCTACTTCTGCAAGCTGTTCAAGAAGGCCACCGGGCTGAACTTCACCGACTACGTCTCGCGGGTGCGGGTGGAGAAGGCGAAGAACCTGCTGCTGAATCCGAACGCCCGCGTCAGCGAGGTGGCCTACGAAGTGGGCTTCCAGTCGCTCACCCATTTCAACCGCGTCTTCCGCAAGATCGTCGGCGAATCGCCCACCGAATACCGCCGGCGCCTGGCCCATCCGCACGCGCACAATTGAGCCGGCCGGCACGCCGAGTCGGCGGCCGCGGTGGACGGGAAAAGCCTTGGAAAGCGGTCGTTCGCGCCTACCTTGGCCGCACCGAATGAAACACGACTCGAACCTGCGGTTGCTGGCCAACCTGCAGATTACGTTGGCGTTGCTGCTGGCCGCGTTCTGCGCCTGGCACATCAATGCCACTCGCGTGCTCAACCGGCAGGCGTTTACCCTCGCCCAATCGGCCCACAATCGCCGGGCCTATGATCTCCTGCTGGCCGCCAGCATCGAATACGCCGGCCGAGTCCCCGCCATTCATCCGGTGCTCCGGGCTGTCGGCGTCACCATCACCACGAACGCCCCGGCCAACAAACCCAAGCCCTGAGCCATGGACGAAACCGTCGTGAACTCCCAACCGGACGCGGAATTGGCCGACCTCCGGGAACAAGTCCGCAGCCTGCGGGGCCTGGTTAAGCTGGTGCTGATTTCCGCCTTCATCGTGACGGCCGCGCTGTGCCTTTTCCTCTATCGCCAGACGTCGCTGATGAAACGGCAGGTCGATGCCCAACAGGCGGCGCTCAAGGATTCCCAAGCCAAGGAACGCGAAATCGTGCTCCGCGGTCTGGAGGCGTTCCGGCAATACGGCGCCCGCGACCCGAACTACGCGTCCAACATCCTGGCCAAGTTCGGCCTTTCGCCGTTGGTTCCGACCAATTCCCCCGCGCCCGCCGCCCCCAAGAAGCCCTGAGGCGGCCGCGTTTTCACCGGCTGAATTCGTAGTTGGATCAGGCGGAAGCCGCCCCCGACTTCACTTCGGGCACCACCGGCAATTGTGTCCCGCAATGGGAGCAGTAACGACCGGCCGGCGGGTTCACATGCTGGCAACTGACGCAGGTCATGTGCGCCTTCAGGTGGCGCCGGTGGATCACCAGGTTCCGCAGGTAGGGAATCCAGTTGAACGCGTTCGCAAAGATGAAGACGGAGTCCTTCTGGTAAAAGAGGGCGTAGGACAGCAGCAGCCATGACCCAATCAGGCTGAGCCACCAGAAGACCGGCGGCACGACCACTTCCTTCTTCTTTTCCGTGGCATACCACTGGACCAGGAAACGGGAGAAGAACGCGGTGTTGCCGAGCCACCCGAGCACCTTCCACACGTGCCATTCGATCCCGAGGAACCGGCCGTCGGGCCAAAGGAAATTCAGCGGCGAATCCATGAGTATGGGCTTCAGCCTTGGCCACGGCGCCGACCGGCCGCAAGGCTGGAAGCTGAATTCCAGTCACCGGGCGGGGGGTGAACGATAAAACAATTTCCGTGGAGCTGGTGCCCTGTGCCCGCGACACTTTGGGGACCGAAACGTATGAACAGTCACCTTGCCGCCCATGGACTCGTCACTGCCGCTCCCGAAGCCGTGCGTAAGTGGGTCGAGGAGATCGCCGCCCTGACCGAGCCGGAACGGATCTTTTGGTGCGACGGCTCGGAGGCGGAACGGGCCGCACTTTACGCGGCGGCAGTCGCCGACGGAATCCTCCAGCCGCTGAACCCGGAAAAGCTGCCCGGCTGCTACTACCACCGGTCCAATCCCAACGACGTGGCGCGGGTCGAGCAATGCACGTTCATCTGCACCCCGACGGAAGAGGAAGCCGGGCCCACG
>JBIIUN010000400.1:0-4667 GCA_044339945.1 Kapaibacterium sp. (SeqCode) | reverse complement strand
CGTGAGTCGGTGGCAGTCACGCCGCATCGGCAGTCATGCCCACGGACTTACAGCTACCGCGTGAACCACCTCCGGTGGCCACGATGAAGCGACATCCTCCAGCAGGGAGCCCTGAGTTGGCGGGCGGCCGGCGGCCTACTTCGCCCCTGCGGGTTCCACGACGTTTCCTTGGGCGTCCACCGTGGTCGGCTGCACAAACACGTAGAGACGCTTCCGCTGAGTCTGCGTGCTTTCGCGGCGGAACAGCCGGCCCAGCAGCGGCACATCGCCGAGCACGGGCACCTTGTCCTTGGTCTGGACCACGTTCTCCGCCAAGGGCCCGCGCAGCGCGATGATTTCACCCGGTTGGGCCAGCGCTTCCGCCTGCGTCTCCCGCTTACGGAGTCGTGGCAACGGCACGTCGCGCCGCATCGGTGGCTTGCCCGGCGTCCGGGCCTGGACGCGGTTGGTTTTCCCCGGGGCGTCGTAGCCGAGAAACTCATTGAGCGACGCCACCACCCGCACGCGCCAAGCGTCGCCTTCCGCGCGGGGAAACAGGTCCACCACCGGGCCGACCGACACCTGGTCCGTCACGTAGCGGATGTCGGCATCGTTGGTGGCGGAACCGTCCGTCGCCACCACCCCGGTGACCAACGTGCGCACGTCGCCGACCGACACCTGCGCCTGGCGGTCGGACAGCGAGATGACCTGCGGGGCGGACAGGAAATCCACGCCCGAACGGCCTTCGAGCCGCTGTCGCAAGGCGCCGAACTGTTCGCCGTTGAGCACCGCCCACTGGCCCGCCACCTCCAGCCGCTCCACCCGCAGGCGGTCGCCCTGGAGCGCCGTGGCCGAGCCCGGCGCGTTGGTCAGGAATTGCGTGACCGGCACCGGATTATTCGTGTGCGGCTGCCCGAAGAGCCAGTCCAAGCCCAGATCGTCCGCCCCCCGCTCCTCGATCTCGACGAAGAAGACGGAGAGCTGGACTTGGGGACCGGGCATCGAAGTGGCCGCCACCGGCGGTTCCAGCCCGACCAACGCTTGTTCCACTTTCGCCAGATCATCCAGCGACGCGCGCACGAAGAGGATTCCCGCATTCGGATTATAGAAAAGCGCGCTGCTTTCCGGCGGCGGAGCGGCCGCGCTCGCAACCGGGGGCGCGAACTCCACGCCCTGCCGCCGGAAGTAGGCCCGGGCGGCCTCCTGCAGATTCGGCGCTGCATCCTCGCCTCCGCCGGCGAACCCGGGCAGTGGAGTTTTGGAAACGGCGGACGGCAACGTCCGCGACGGAACCGAAGCCCCCACGTCGGAAGCAATCAGGCTGCGGTTGGGCAACGCTTCCATGCGGCGGACGGCTTCCTCCGCCGGGTCGAACCCGGCCAACACCCGGGCGGCAAACTTGTCCGGGTCCACGCGGAACTGACGGGTGAAGAGCGGTGGCGCGGGCTCGAAGTTGCCGAACCTTGCGGTCACAACGGCGTTGGTGACCTGGGGCAAGGTCTGCAACTTCGCCTGCAAGGCGGCCTCCTTCCAAGCCACCTCGGCCACGCGAGGATGCCGCTCCCGGTAGCGGGACAGCAGCTCAGTGTGGGTGATTCCCAGGGCCTGCAAGTGGAAGAGCAGCTCGGCCCGCGTCACGGCAATGCGCTCCACGGTTCCGGAGCCTCCTCGTTGCATGACCGCCAACTGGTGCCGCAGCCCGCTGAGGTCGGCCCGCACAATCAGCACTTCGGGATGGTCGTCCGGCAGCCGGGCGCGTAGTTCGGCCAACAAGGCCTCGCGTTGCTCCAGGTCGTGGAGGACCGCTTCCCGCGTAGGCCGGTCCGCCTCCTGCGGCGGCGCCGGCGGCAGATTCAGCTTTTGGATCGCCCGCTCCAAACGGTCCAAGGTGTCCAAAGTCGCCCGCACGAAGAGTTGACCCGTGCGGTCGTTGTAGAAGATCGCCGGCTGGTCCAAGGGCGGTGTGACCCCGGGCGCGTTGGTGATCCCCGCAGGGAACTCGACTCCGTTGGTCGCGCAGAAGGCCCGGACCGCAAACTGTAGCGCAGTGGCATTCGTTTCCCCTTTCGGCGAAAACGACTGGAGGTGGGCCGTGAAGTCCCTGGCGGCGAGCCGGAACTGGCGTGTGGCCAAATGCGACTGCTTCGCCTGCGTTTGGAGCGCGAGCTGGGCCGCTTCATGGCGGCTTTCCGCGGCAGCTAACTCCGGGGTTCCGACAACGTGGCGACTGCGGGCCTCCTCCAGGTCGATCCGCGCAGCCTTCAACGCCCCTGCCGCCAAATTCAGACGTTCGTTGGTTTCCTCATTTCCCGCCGAGCGGGCCGCGAAGAGCACGGCCCTACCTTCCAAGGAGGATTCCATCGGTGTTTCAGCCGACTGCACGAGGGTCGCCAGGACCAGCGCGAGGTCGGCATTTTTCAGGGTGGGACCGGGCCGAATCCGGACCGTCTCCAGGCCGGGTTCGCCAAAGAACGAAACCGAGATACCCAAGCCTTCCGAGTCAGCCTGCTTCGCGGCGATCTTCAGCCGGCTCACCGCTTCCGCCAAGGTCTCCCCGGGAAATCCAAACTCGGGCAAGACGATTGCCGGTCCCGCGCCGCGGATCCGCAGCGAAACATAGGTGCCGAGCGTGCGAAGTTCAAAGGCGGCGGAGCGGGCGTCGGAAACTTCGTAGGCGACCGCAGGGGGAAGCGGCGGGAAAAGTGACGAGGAGGTCGGTTCCTGTCCCTCGCGCGCAACGGCGGCTTCCATCGCTTTCAAGACCTCGCGCAACTTCGGGTCGGCCAGCAGCTCGGAAACCGTCTCCAATGGCTTCGCGGAACGTTCCGACGGCTTGATCGTCTCGGCCCTTACCGCCGCCCAAAGCGGCCCCAGGCCCCCAAGCTCGCCGGGCCACGGAACCGACAGCAGAGCTCCGAGCACGAGGGCCATTCCACCTCGCAGCAGCCAGCGGCCGGGAGTGCGCACCGCCCGGGCATCGCCGGGCTCCATCAGCGCCTTCACCCGTCGCGCCAGCTCGGACTTCAGCCCGCTGCCGGCGACGCCCACGCCGCCGGGCGCCGTCAGTTCGCGACCGAAGTTCACCAGCGCCTCCGCCAACGCCACGCGCCCACCGGGCACGAGTGTGCTCGCTTCGTCCGCCGCCGCTTCGCACGCCGCCCGGAATTGCCGGCGCGCCCACCACATCACCGGATGCCACCACGCCAGCGCGCAGACCAGTTCGGCCACCAGCAGCCACAGCGGATCGCGGTTCGCCAGGTGCGCCAGTTCGTGGGCCAGCATCGCCTCGCGCTGGACCGACGTGAACCGCGCCTCGAAGTCGGCCGGCACCGCGACCGTGGGGCGGAAGATGCCGAACGCCACCGGCCCACGCAGCCTTCGCCAGGCCACGAGACGAACCGGCGCGACGCCCAACACCGTCCGCAGCCGCGCCACCGTCGCGGCAACCTCGGCCAGCGGCGCCTCGTTCGAAGCGGCTGCGGGCAGGCTGGCAGCCTGCCCTACTTCGGGTTCGTAAACGGCCCGGATGCGCCACGCCAACCACACCCGGCTGCCCAGCGCCTTCAGCCACAACGCGCCCAAGCCGGCCAGCCAGAACGCGCCGGGCCACCACCGCGGTTGCACCGGTGTTGGCGGCAGGTCGGCGACTGGCACGGCGGCGGGAAACTCGAAGGCCACTGGCTCGGCACGCACCGTGGATTCGCCGATAACTCGCGCCGTGACCTGCCGGGGTGGTGCCGGCACCGGACGCCAGCGGGCCAGCCAACCGCGGCCACCACCAAGTTCGAGGAACCAGACCAGCGCCACCGCCAGGGACGCTGTCTGCCAGATCAATCGGCGCCACTGCGCGGAGCGCGTTAGCCGGGCGACCACCGCCGCCAGCGCAACCAACAGCGCCGCCTCGGTCGCCAGCAGGCCGAACAGCCGGCCCCACCACGCCAGATCCGGGATCACTTGGCCCTCCGTTTCGCGTCCCGGATGAGCTGTTCGAGTTGGTCGAGTTCGGCGCGGCTGACCTCCCGGGTCGTCAGCAGGTGGCTGACGGCATCGGCCAGGCTGCCCTCGAAGAGTCGTTCCACGAAATGTTCACCCGCGCTCCGGTTCACATCGTCGGCCGCCACCGCCGCCCGGTAGAGGAAGCTGCGCCCTTCCTCCCGGTGGGTGACCAAGCCCCGCGCCTCCATCTTCCGCAACATGGTGGCGATGGTCGTGTAGGCGAGGTCCCGCTCCGGTTTCAACGCCTCGTGCACGGCCCCGACGCCGGAGTCGGGGCGCTCCCAAAGCACTTCGAGGATGCGGAGCTGGAGTTCGCCAAGGCGGAGAGGAGGTGCGGCCATAGGTGATTGACGACCGTGGTAATACTACCGTGGTAGTTAAAAGGTCAACACCGAAGCGTTGGCCGGTTCCTGAAAGTTCAACGTCGAGGCCTTCGCGTGGGGCGGAGGTGCCGCCGAGGTCGCGCGTCGGAAGGGCGACCTCGGCCCTGTTCCCGGGCGCCATCGGAAAGCGGCAAGCGCTTGTTGAATGCCTGCTGCGGTCGGGTGCGCAATGGGTTAGGCCAGCACGTAAGGGCGCCACCTCTCCCCGGCCCTTGTATGTTGCTTTCCGTCTTCCTTGCCGGGCGTGAGCCCGGCGGGAGGATGGGGCCGCTGCCGGGCCTGCAGGCCCGGCAGCGGCGGCGTGGTCGC
>JBIIUN010000267.1:0-7110 GCA_044339945.1 Kapaibacterium sp. (SeqCode) | reverse complement strand
GGGAGGAAACGGTGTCGGCATCGGTCGCGCCCATGACGACCTCCATGGCGAGGTCCTTGAATGGGACGGTGGGGCGGGTGACGGGCGGGCGGCTGTCGGTCTTGAGGGAGCGGGTGACGCCGATGGCGTCGACGATGACGTAGTGGGTTTTCGCGGACTTGGCGCTGGGCGTGGCCTTGCGGAGGCCGTCGAGGTCGAGCGTGCGCGTGCCGCGGCCCTTCATCTGCTCGAAGTAGCCCTTCGATTTCACGTCGCGCATGAAGAGGAGGCACTCAAGCGGTTTCACATCGGTGCCGGTGGCGATCATGTCGACGGTGACGGCGATGCGCGGGTGGTAGCCGTTGCGAAACTGGGAGAGGACGGACTTCGGGTCCTCCGGCGGCATGACATAGTCGTCCTCGACGACGCGCTGGTCGGTGCCCTTCGCGAAGCTGATCCGTTTGACGCCCTTGTCGGAGCCGAAGGTGACCTTCTTGCAGAAGGCGTTTCCCTCGCCGAATTCCTCGCGGACGATGTTGATGATGTCGTCGGCGTGGGAGTCGGTCTTGGCGAAGATGAGGGTTTTCGGGACCTCGAAGGCGCCGACGGCGTCGGTGCGGTCGGGGAAAATCTCGGGGAGCTTTTCGCGGAAGGCGCGGACGACGGTGCGGATCTGGGAGGGGTTGACGATGTCGCGGTCGAGTTTCTTGGCGGAGTAGGCCTCGTCCTCGTCCTGCTGCGACCAGCGGCGGGCGCGGGTGAGTTTTTCGCGTTTCTCGACGAGACCCTTGAGCACGACGCCGCCGCGGGCGGAGACCTCGGTCTCGATGGTGTAGATCTCGCCCTGGACGTTGACGCCGTCGGCCACGGCGTCCTCGTGCTGGTATTCGGAGACGACGTTTTGCTTGAAGAAGCCGTAGGTGCGGGCGTCGGGCGTGGCGGTGAGGCCGACGAGGAAGGCGTCGAAGTAGTCGAGAACCTGGCGCCAGAGGTTGTAGATCGAGCGGTGGCACTCATCGATGACGATGAGATCGAAGAACTCGGGCGGGACGGCGGCGGAGTAGGCGACGGGGATGGGCTTACGCTTGCGGTCGGTGCGTTCGGCGGGGTTTTCCTCTTCGGCGGAGGCGTCGAGTTCCTCGCCCTGCAGGTGCGAATACATTCGCTGGATGGTGGAGATGTAGACCTCGGCGTCGGTCGGGAGATGGGAGGAGGCGAGGCGCGTGACGGTGTAGAGCTCGGTGAACTTGCGGTTGTCGTCGTTGGGCGTGAACGCGAGGAACTCCTGCTCGGCCTGTTCGCCGAGGTTGCGGGTGTCGACGAGGAAGAGGACGCGGCGGACGCGGGCGTGCTTGAGCAGGCGGTAGATCGACGTGATGGCGGTGAAGGTCTTGCCCGAGCCGGTGGCCATCTGGACGAGGGCGCGGGGCTTGGCCTGCTTCAGGGAGGCGTCGAGGTTCGTGATGGCGTCGATCTGGCAGTCGCGCAGGCCGGCGGGATCGAGCGCGGGCAGGTCGTGGAGGCGGGAGCGGAGGGAGCGTTGTTGGAAGAGCCAGGCGATCAGTGTTTCCGGCCGTTGGAAGGAGAAGACTTCGCGGGAGCGGGGTTTCGGGTCGCGCTGGTCGGTGAAGCGGACGAGGACGCCGGTGGCTTCATAGAGGAACGGCAGGGGTTCGCCGGAGCGCTGGATGTAGCGGAGTTTCGCCGCGGCGTATCCGGTGGTCTGTTCCTCGATGGTCGTGAGGTTGTGGCCGAGGGTTTCCTTCTTGGCCTCAATGACACCGACGGGCACGCCGTTGACGAAGAGGACGTAGTCGGCCGGGCCGGTGTCGGTCGCGTATTCCCGGACGGCTTGGCCGAGGCCGACGTGGAAGTCGATGGCGTCCTTGGATTGAACGGCCCAACCGGCGTCGCGGAGCTGCGCGTCGATGGCGTCGCGGGCGATCTGCTCAGGATTTTGGTTGGGCGACATGCGAAGGCGACAAAAGCAGTCTTCGGCAATGGAGGCGATGGGTGCAACCGCCAACCGCAGTTCCCGGCCATCGGCTCGGGCCGCGCGGCACCGGCCCCGATCCCATCGGGGCTTCCTGCCTTCCGGCAATTGGTGAACGGAGGGCAGTCGCCGTGAAGGCGACCGAGCTCGGGGAGGGGTCGGCGATTCGTAGTTCTCAGCGTTGGGCTCGGGCGATTACCGGTGATCCCGGGCGAGCACCGGCCAGATCGCCTCGGTGAGCTGCTTCACCGTGGGCAGCTTGCCCTTGAACTCCGCTGGCAATTTCGCCTGCAACTGGTATTCGGCCACGCCAATCGGGTTGGCCTTGGTCTTCAGCGCGAACTCGACCTCCAGGCTGTCCTTCTCGGCGCACAGGATGATGCCGATGGATGGCCGGTCGTCCGGGGCGCGTTCGGTCTCGTTCAGCAGGTTGAGGTAGAAATCCATCTTGCCGGCGAACTCCGGCTCGAAGGGGCCTATCTTGAGATCAATGGCGACCAGCGCCTTGAGGAAGCGGTGGTAGAACAGGAGGTCCACGAAGTATTCCTTGCGGCCCAAAGCCAGCCGGTGCTGCCGGCCGACAAAACAGAAGCCGTAGCCCAGTTCGAGGATGAAGTCCCGCAGGTGTCCGACGAGGCGATCCTCCAGTTCCCGTTCCTTCACCGCCTGCCGCAGGCCGAGGAACTCCAGGCTGTAACGGCTCTTGAGCATCTCGTCGGCCTGTTCGGCGAGGTGGGCGGGCAGGGCCAGGTCGAAGTTGTGGGTCTTGCGCTCCTGCACCGCCCGCTCGAAGGCGCCGGCCTTGATCTGGTTGAGCAGGACATTGCGGCTCCAGCCCAACTTCGCGGTGGCCTGGAGGTAGTAGAGCCGGGCGGAGGGATCGGCGACCTTGGCGAGGACGTTGGCGTGATGGCCCCACGGGATGGACGCGACCAATTCTCTCACCGCCTGTGAGAGAAACTCGGGGTTCCGTTTCTCGGGGGCGCTCCCGGCCAATTCTCTCACGGCCTGTGAGAGAAATTCCTTGGACGTGTGGACCTGGTAAAGCTGCCGCATCCGCCAGACATTCGGCGTCGAAAAGCCGGACATACCCGGGAACTCGCGCCGCAGGTCGGCCGCGAGCCGTTCCACCACGGAATCACCCCAACCCTGCGCGGCCTGCTGTTCAACGATGGCCCGGCCCAGATCCCAATAGAGCAGCACCAAGTCCCGGTTGACCGCGCGGGCGGCCGAAGTGCGGGCCGCCAGGACCCGCTCCTTCAACTCGGCCACAAAGAGCCGGTAACGGTCGTCTGAGGGCAGGGCAGGTTTCATGGCGGCAACAGGGCGATCACTTCCCAACCGGAAGCGGGATTGGGGCGTCGGGAGGAGTCTTTGGCAACCAAGGCGCCGGGTGCAACCGCCAACCACAGTTCCCGGCCATCGGCTCGGGCCGCGCGGCACCAGGCCTGATCCCATCGGGGCTTCCGGCCTTCCGGGAATCGGTGGACGGAGGCCCACCCACTCGCTTTTTCGCCCCGGTTGTTGCACCTTCCCGGGCGAGCAAAAGTCATGGCCAACCTTGGAAACGAACCGATGGCGGGTGCACCGTTGGAACGGCGGGCGAAACGGGGACGGACGTTGTTCGCCCCGCTGTTCGCCGCCGTGGGCCGGGCGTTGGTGTTCCTGCCGGTATTTGCCAGCGGGGTGTTCGCCGTGTGGGTGAGCCGGCGGTGGGAACTCGAGCCCTTGGTGGCGCTGCGCAACACGGCCTTGGCCACCGGCCTGCACGGGGGCCTGGTGATGCTCCACTTCCTTCGGAGCGGCCACGGCTGGCGTTGGTTGGGGCTGGCCCAACTTTTGGTCACGCTGACCTTCGCCATCCTGGTTGCGCTCCGCTACGTGACGGGCGGGCGCATCGCCCTCTGAACGGGAGCCGCGCCTCGCGGCGGAACCGGCTCAGTGGTCCATGTCGCGGGTCCAGAACAGGATCCGGCTGCAATTGATGCAGGTGACGATGTCCGCCTGGGCCTTGGCGGTGACGACGGTCTGGGTCGGCAGCTTCATGTGGCAGCCGCCGCAGATGCCGCCCTTGACGCCGACGACCACGTTGTCGCCCTTGCGGTCCAGCAGGTGCTGGTAACGGGCCAGCGTCGGCGCATCGACCTTCTCGGCGAGTCCGGCGCGTTCCGCGGAACCGCCTTCGAATTCGCGCTGCAGCTTGGCCTCGCGGGTGGCGAGGTCGGCGAGCTGCTTGTCGGACTCGGCCTTCTGGGCGGCCGCGATCTTGGCCGCCGCCTCGATTTCCCGGGCGATGGTCTCGGCCTTTTCCATCAGGACGATTTCCTGGTCCTCGAGGGCGTGGATCTCCCCCTTGGTAGTCTCGATCTGGTGGGTAAACGCCTTGTATTGGTCGTTGCTCTTGGTAGCGCCCTGCTGGGTTTCGAGCTTGCGGATGAAGTCTTCCTTGGACTGGACCTCAAGCTCGAGCTTCTTGCGGTCGCTCTCGATCTGCCGGCCGCGTTGCTTGACGGTGTCAAAGGCGGCCTGGGTCAGGGCGGCCTTGTCTTCGAGGCGTTTCCGCTGGATGGGGGTGTCGGCCAGTTCCGCCTTCAGGCGCAGCAGCTTGCGGTCTCGGTCCTGCAGGATCAGCAACTGCTCAATGACGGGAAACATGGTGGCGGAACGCTATCGGCGTCGCGGGCGGGCGGTCAACGCCGCGCCGCGGGAAGTTCGCGGTGGCCGCCGGGGCGCCAATTCCCGGCTCGCCGCCCCGCGGGATTCGGGACAGCGTTTCGGAAGCCATCGCCATGAATCCGCCACCCGTCGGACCACCGCCCCTGCCACCCCCCGCTACTCCACTACCGCCACCTTTGCCGGCGCCGCCGCCGGCGAAACTCAGCGCGCTCGCGGTCGTTTCGCTGGTGCTCGGGGTCCTGGGTTGCACCGGATTGGGCGCACTCGCGGGCCTCGTGTGTGGCCTTGTCGCGCTGGTGCGCATCAACCGCAGCGGCGGGCGTCTGAGGGGTCGGGGATTGGCCATCGCCGGCCTGGTGGTGTCCGCGCTGATGGTGCCGATCAGTGCCGGGATGCTGCTGCCGGCCTTGGCTAATGCGAAGTCCAAGGCGCAGACCATCGCCAGCTTGAATAACCTGAAGCAACTTGGCGTGGCGGCTCGGATGTATTCCACCGACCACGCCGACACATTCCCGGCGCCGGAACGGTGGACGGAATCGCTCCGGCCATTCCTCGGGGCGGGCGCCGATCAGGTGCTGCGCCGGCCGGCCAATGCCGGGGCCGCCTGCGGTTACGGCTACAATCAGGCCGTAGCCGGCAAGAAGGAGTCCGAGGTTGATCCGGACACGGTTCTCTTCTTTGAACTGGAAGTTCCCGAATGCGACGCGGTGGGCGGCGAGGAACTGCTCCGTCATCCGCGGTCCGAGGGCGACCCGGTGGTCGTGGGCTATGCCGACGGTTCGGTGATGCAGCTCCGGATGGAGCGTTTGTCCGAGCTTCGATGGGAACCCTGATTGCCGCTGGTCTCAGGTGGGCTGGCCGCGGCCAGAGACGATTGAGCCCCGGAACGGGAAAAGGGCGGGCCGCCCAATTCCGTCCGGGGCTCAGTGTTTGACGGGGTGGCGAACGGGGGCCGTCGCCATCCGCTTCGGCTCAGTTGTATTCGCCGAGCGGGCGGATCCAGATGTTGCGGAAGCGGGTCGGGTTGCCGTGGTCCTGGAGGCTGATGCCGCCCTTGCCGGAGTAGGCTTTGTAGGGATCGGTGGCGCGGTGGTTCGTCGGGCCGTTCAGTTCCTTGCGGTTGTGCAGCACCACGCCGTTGAGGATGACGGTGGCGTAGGCCGGCTTCGTCAGCTTGCCGTCGGCGTCGAACTTCGGTGCCTCGAACACGATGTCGTAGCTGTTCCATTCGCCGGGGCCCTTGATGGCGTTGGCCAAGGGCGGCCACTGGCCGTATAGCGCGCCGGCCTGGCCGTCGGCGTAAGTCTTGTTGTTGTGGCTGTCGAGCACCTGGATCTCGAACTGGCCGTGGAAGAAGACGCCGGAATTGCCGCGGCCCTGGCTGTCGCCCTCGGGCTTGGTGGGCGTGGCGAACTCGATATGCAACTGGGCGTCGCCCCATTGGTCCTTGGTGTGGATGCCGCCGGACTTGCCGACCACTTCCATGTAGCCGTGCTCGATCTTCCACTTGGGTGCGCCGCCGCCGTCGCGTTCCCACTTCGCGAAGTCGCTGCCGTCGAAGAGGACCGTGGCGTCGCCGGGTGCCGGGGCGCCGTGGCTGAAGGTGGGGGCGGGTTTGACCGTGGGCGGATTGGGCCGGTCCTTGTCGTGGACCTTCCACTTCTGGCCGCGGATCTGGGGGGTGTCGGTGTAGCCAACGCCTTGGGCGAAGGCGGCGGTGCTGACGAGCAGCGCGCCGAGCGAGAGCAACGGGATGCGTTTCATGGAAAACGGGTGACGCGGAAAGCGTTCGCGGTCCCGGACGCGGAAGGCAAGCGCGGGCTTCAAACGGCTTTCACTCATGGGAAGCCATGGCCGGCGGTTACCCTCCGATCATGAGCTCGCGCTGGTGTATTGCCGGAGGGCACGGCGCCAGACCCATTCGCTGAGGGCGAACCCGGCGAGGGCCATCGCCACGAGCAGGACCATTTCCCACGGCGAGCTCAGGCGGCCGACGAGCAGCTTCGACGGCACGTTGGAGACGAGCAGCATCGGCAACGCGAAGGTGAACACGGCCTTGAACACGCCGCGCGGGAAGGCCGAGTCGGGCAGCCGGGCGATGTTGAAGAGGTTGTAGTAGCCCCAGACGATGCCCTGTGAGCGCACCGTCCAGAAGGCCGTTGTGGCCAGCAGGCACATCAGCGAATAGTGGATCACGACGCCGGCGCCGCAGAGCGCCGCGAAGCCGAATATCTGGGCCGCGGTGGGCAGGTAGTTGAGCTTCACCAGCGCCCAGACGATGACCGCGAGGCCGAGGAGCGCGTTGACGCAGTTGCCGACCTCGAACTTGCGGGTGGAGATCAGGAAGCGGGCGTTCACCGGCAACAGCAGGAAGAAGTCGAGTTTCCCGGTGCGGATCAGCTCGGAAAGGTTCGTCAGGTTGGTCATGAAGAAGATGCTGACCAACTGCATGAGGAACTGGC
>JBIIUN010000103.1:0-12075 GCA_044339945.1 Kapaibacterium sp. (SeqCode) | reverse complement strand
AGCAGGATGACTTCCCACTTGGTCCACCCGCCGATGCTTTCGGTGTGACTGTAGAGCACGCCCATGAAGGCGAGCTGAAGCGCGAACCACAGCGCCTCGACGACGATCCAGAGGAGGAAGTTCAGCTTGAACATCATCTCCTGCACCAGCGAGATGCGGCACAGGTCGAGCCAGAGCGAAGCGTAGCGGCGCAGGGTGGTCATTCGGGCGAGTTGATTGAACAGCGAAGGCGCGAAGACGCGAAGACGGTCAGAATTTGGAAGACAGGAAAGCCGGACAACGTGAACGCAGGGGGCTGACGCAGGAGGGTGATCCGGTTCCACGGCCTTCCCCTTCGCTCCTTCGCGTCTTCGCTGTTCACTTGCGTTGGCTGCATCTTCACCCCCCTGCGGCGGAATAGCGTCGGATACCGCGCGACCACACGAAGCGCGCCAGCCCGTAGCCGAGCACCACCCAGAGCGCTTGGATCGAGAGGCCCTGCCACAGGTCCGCACCGGTTACCCGGCCCAGGTAAACGCTGACCGGGAAATGGCAGAGGTAGGGATACGGCGTCAGCATCAGCACCTTGGTCAGCAGCGGCGGCAGCAGGTCGAGCGGGAACAGGTGGCCGCTGGCGATGTATTCGAAGGCGAACAGGATGAAGATGAACGTGCTCACATCCAGCACCCAGAAGGCGAGGAGCGCGCTGGTGTAGGCGATGAAGAACTGCAGCAGCCCGGCCATCAGCGTCGAGCCGATGAAGGCCAGCGTCGCCGTCAGGTCAGCCGGACCGACCAGATACTCCCGCTGCGCCCACGCAAAGATCGCCACCGGCACGAGCGCGACGGTCGTGTAGATCGCCCGGCCCGACACGTAGAGGCAGAAGCGATACGTGAGGTAGTCCACCGGCTTCAGCAGGAACTGGCTGATGTTCCCGTCCTTGATGTCGGCGGCGATCTGCCAGTCGTCCTCGGCGACGGCCGTGAGCGCATCCACGAACGTGACCAGCAGGTAATAGCTCACCATCGCCGCCAGCGTGTAGCTGCCGACGAGTTCGCCCGGGGCCTTGTCGCCGTAGATGGTGCGCCAGACGAACAGCGTGCCCATCAGCGGGATGAGCCCAAGCGCGGCCCGGAACAGAAAGTTCACGCGATAGACCAGCGTGTTCTGGATGCCGATGCCAAGGACGTGGAGGTATTTGCGCACGCGCGGCGGGAGGATGGCGGAATCCGGCGAAAAGGAAACCGACGGATGGCGTTTGCGCCTACTTCGCCCGGATCGCGTAAAGCTGAGTCATCGTGCCGATGTAGAGCGTGCCGTTGGCGGCGACCGGCGTGGCGCTGATGGCGGTGCCGAGTTCCAGGCGTTGGAGGACTTGCTTCTCGCGGTTCAGCGCGAAGGTCCAGAAATCGCCCCGACGGGTGCCGACGTAGACCTTGCCGTCGGCGATCAGGGCCGAGCCCCAGACTTCGCCGCCGAGTTCCTGCGTCCAGAGTGCCTGGCCGGTCTTTGCGTCCACGCAGTGGAAGACCCGCATCGAATCGGCGGCGAAGACCATGCCATCGGCCACGGCCGGGGTGGACATCGTGTGCCGGCCCAGTGCGTAGGACCACACCCGGTTCGTCTGGGTGGTGGTGCCGGGGCCGGCGTCGGGGTTCACGCGGTGCAGCCAGGCTTCGTTCTTGCCCCAGAACCAATCGCCGCCGCCGGCCAGGAACACCGAGCCGTCGTGCAGCACGGGCATGCCGTAGATGTTGCTCGGGCTGGTGGCGCGGTTGCTGTTGAACCGGTGGACTTCGGTCTTCGGCGAATCGGGATCGGGATCGTAGCTCCAGACCCGCCGGAGGGTGCGGACCGGACCGAGGGATTCCTCGCGGGCATTGGGATCGGCGGCGAGGGGTTCAAAGCCGTAGAGGATGCCGTTGCCCCCGGCGAAGAAGATGCGCTCGCGGCCGGCGACGGTGCCCAGCGAGGGCGACGACCAGGTGCAGTGAAAGATCTTCGGTGCGATGCCGAGGCCGTCCTGGGCGAGGTAGCGGCCCGTGCGTTTGTCGAGCACCACCAGGCTGGGGGCGTTGGGCGTGCGGATCTTCTTGTGCGTGTTGTCCACGCCGGTGCCGGTGTTCAGGTAGAGGTGGTCGCCGTGGATGAGGATCGAACTGTGGGCGGCATCGTGGGACCAGATGCCGGCCTGGGCGGTGAGGTCGAATTGCCACACAATGTCGGCGTCGAGCGGTCCGGGAACGACCGGCGTGGGCGGGGCATTGGTGCCGCGCGGGGTGAAGTAGGCGCCTTCGTCCTTGAACGGCCCGTCGTTGCCGTTGGCCATCCCGTGGGTGTCCAGGCACAGCACGACTCCGCGGTTGTCCACGACGTAGACGCGGTCGCCCTCGACGGTGGCGGGTGACGACAGGCCGCTCTTGGGCCAGTCGTGATAGATGTCCTCCTCGCGTTTGGGCACGACCAGTTGCCACCGAAGCTGGCCGGTCGCTTCGTCGAGGCAGAGCAGCACGCCGCGGTCGCCTTGGTGTCGCGGATCGCGCGGTTCCTCGTTGTTGGTGCCGATGAACACGCGGCCGCCGGAGATCACCGGCGTGGAATGGGATTCGGAGCCGAGCTTGGCGACCCACTTCACGTTTTCGCCGGTCTTGGGGTCGAACCGCGCGGGCAGGCCGCGCTCGGGCGAGGCCAAGTTGCGCGACCAAGCCTGACCGTATTGGGGCTGATCCGCCGCGTGGACGGACGCGGCCAGGAGCAGTCCGAGACCGGAGAAGGCAGCACGGCACCGGCGCCAGGGAGCGGATCGTTTCATGGACGTGATGGCGGAAACCTTCGGCCTTGCGGGTCCGGGAGGCACGCCGGAAATGCGGTGAGGCGGACCGTTGTGGTTCCCGGTATCGGGCAACTTCGCGGGCTGGAGTTCATGAATGGCCAATTTCGGTTGGTGTTCGCCGGCGAACCGCGCGAGAACCTCGCGCCGCATGACCCCGTTGTGGCAGACTGATTCGCTGGACGAATTGGAGTCCTTGATTTGGTCCCATTTGGGGCGGGCGGTGGTCGACGCGGTGCAGCCGTGGAGCCTGCCCACGGTGGGGACCTGTAACGGCGCCGAGCCGGATGTGCGGACGATGGTCCTGCGGGAGGTCGATCGCACTTGGCGACGGTTGGTGGCCTATTCCGATGCCCGGGCCGAGAAGGTGGCGCAGGTCCGCGCCGCGCCCGCCACGGCGTGGCACTTCTACGATCCACGCAGCCGGGTCCAATTGCGTGCCCGGGGCCTGTCCGTGGTGGAGCACCAGACGGATTTTTCCCGCCGAGTGTGGGAAATGGTGCCGGAAGCCAACCGCGCCAACTACCGGACCATGGGGCCGCCTGGCACCGTGATTCCGCATCCGGCGGAAGGTCATGTTTTCGCCCCGGGCGGGGCGGAGAATTTCGCCCTGATCGTCACCACGGTGAGCCGTCTGGACTGGCTCTGGTTGGCACCGGCCGGGCATCGCCGGGCGGTGTTCAAATGGAGCGAGGGGCGGTGGCAGGGGCAGTGGACGATTCCCTGACATGGCGGCTCCGGTGACAAACGCCCTTAATCGTCGGGCGCAGGCTTCCGATGGTTCAGCAGGCGAGTCCTCGCGACGCTGAAGCTTTGGTTGCGCGGCTTTCCCGGCTAATGACGCTGCGCGCAAAACTGATCCTGGCCTTCAGCATGGTGGCTTCCGTGCCCTTGGTGGGCGGCGCCATCGGCATCTATTCCCACCGACTGGCGGTTCGGCGCGCCGAGGAGGCGAGCGCCGTAGCGCACCAAGCCGTCGCCCTGCTGGATGCTACCCGGGTGATCCAGCTGAGCAGCGAGTCCGCTGAACGCGATCCTTCCTGGGCCGCTCAAGAGGCGGCAGCGATTAGAGGCAAACTCGCGGAGCTCGAAATGATCGCCCCGACCTTTTCGCTGTCGGCGTCAGATTTGTCGGCGGTGGCGCCCAAACCCGACGGCTCGTTCGGGCCTGGCCAGTCCGCGGCGGCGCGCGCGTTGGTGGCGACGGCCCAGGAGCGGATCGACGCCGCCCAACATGCCAGTGACGAAGCCTTTGGCCGGGAAACGTGGTTGCTGGATGCGTTGATGGGAGTGGGGACGCTGGCCGGGATTGCGCTGGGAATTGGCTTTGGCGTGGTGACAAGTTTTGCAGTGACCCGCCATATCCGCGGCATTGCCGGCCAAATCTGGCAGGAAGCGGACCAGGTGACTGATTCCGTGACGCACGTGGCGGCTTCCAGTCGCGACTTGGCGGCGGCCTCCAGCCAGCAGGCGGCCTCCTTGGAGGAAACCAGCGCGGCGCTGATCGAGGTCAACACCATCGTTAAGACCAATGCGAGCCACGCGCACGACGCCCGCGCCATCTCGCACCAGAACCGGTCCGAGTCCGATCGCAGTGCCCAGGAGGTCGCGGAATTGCAGTCCGCGATGACGGAGATGTCGGCGGCCTATGCCAACATCGCCAAGATCGTCCATTCCATCGACGAGATCGCCTTCCAGACCAACATCTTGGCGCTCAACGCCGCCGTCGAAGCGGCCCGGGCCGGGGAAGCTGGGGCCGGATTCGCCGTGGTGGCGGACGAGGTGCGCAACCTGGCGCAACGTTCGGCCGCCGCGGCCCGGGAGACTTCTCACAAGATTGCCGACGCGCTGTCCAAGAGCACCCGCGGGGCCGAGGTGGCCGCCCGGGTGGAGGAATCGCTGCGCAAAGTCATCTCGGATGCGCGCCGCGTCGACGAGCTGATCGGTCGCATTGCGGATGCGTCGGTGGAGCAGGCGCGGGGCTTGGATCAAGCCGTCAGTTCGATGAAGCGGATTGACCAGCTGACCCAAAGCAACACCGCCAGTGCCGAGCAGACCGCGGCGGTCGCCGAACGGTTGGACGCGGAAACCCATGCGATGCGGGCCCACCTTTCCGGATTGCTGGAGGGCGCGGCGAAAGCCACGCCAACTGCTGCGGTCGCCAGTTCGCCGATGCCGTCCCACCCGCGACTGGCGGAAGCGAGCCTCAGCGGGCGGGCAACCTCGGTTTGCCGGGCCAATTGACGGCCTGACCGAGCAATTTCGAGGTCGCAGAGAAGCGCCGTCGGTGGGCGACCGTTGGGAATTGGTTTGGGCACGGCCGCGAAATTCCCCAAGCTTGCCGACGCGAACCTATGCTGAAGAAAACCACCCGGAAGATCCGGAAAACTGCCGGCGCCCGATTTGCGGTCGTGGCTTCGCGGTATAACGCGGAATACGTGGACGGAATGCTCCACGTCGCCGAGTCGATCCTCAAACGGGGCGGGGCGGCGAAGATCGAGGTCCTCCGTGTCCCGGGCTCCTTCGAGGTGCCGGTGGTGGCGGCCAGCTTGGCCCGGCGCAAAGCGGGGCGGCCGGATGTCATCCTGTGCTTCGGGGTCATCTGGCAGGGCGAAACCACTCATGCGCAGCACATTGGCGAGGCGGTGTCGTTTGCCCTGATGGACATTTCGGTCGAGACCGGGGTGCCGGTGATTCATCAGGTCCTCACGGTGGCGACCCAGGAGCAGGCGGTGGCCCGGTGCCTGACGCCCGAGACGAACCGGGGCGCGGAAGCCGCCCACACCGCGCTGGCGATGGTGGAAACGCTGCGTTTAGCCCGCAAAAAGAGCTGAATGAACCCAGCCGGGAAGCGTCGATGCTTCCGCTTGTGAAAGGTTTCACATGCCACTTGACCCTCGGGGGTCGATGGTTAGTTTCGCTCCGCTTTTGGCAGATTATTGAAAGAATTGCTCATGAAAACCACGCTCACGTTCCTCGGGGCCGTTGCCGCCGCCGTTCTTCCCCTCACCGCGGCTGAGGTTTCCGGAAAAGTCACCCTCAAGGGCACCCCGCCGCCCGAAAAGCCGATCGCGGCGCTGAAGACCGACCCGAATTGCGGCAAGGCCAACGCGGCCGCCGAAGTGAAGACCCGCCTTTACGTCGTGGGCGCGGACAGCGGCCTGGGCAACACGCTGGTTTACATCAAGAAGGGCCTGGAAGGTAAGACCTTCACCCCGAGCACCGAAAAGCCGCTCGTGGATCAAGTGGGCTGCATGTATGAGCCCTACATCAATGCGGTCCAGGCCGGCCAGCAGTTCGACGTCAAGAACTCGGACGCCTTCATGCACAACGTCAACGCCACGCCGAAGGTCAACAAGGGCTTCAATTTCGCCCAGGCCAATGCCGGACAGGTCAACACCAAGATGTTCGACAAGCCGGAGTTGGGTGTCCGTTTCGCCTGCAACGTCCATCCGTGGATGATCGCCTACGTGCACGTGCTGGAAAACCCGTTCTTCGCGGTGACCGACAAGAACGGCAATTTCACCTTCAAGGGCGACCTGCCGGACGGCAAATACACTGTCGAGGCGATGCACATGAAGGCCGGGGCCGTGACCCAGGAAATCGAGGTCAAGGGCGGCAAGGCAACGGCCGCATTCACCCTCGAGGTGAAGGCCCAATAAGCACCTGAAAATTTGACGCCGGGGTAACCAGTGGTTGGTTGCCCCGGTTTTTGTTTCCCAATGAAGACAAGTTCCCAGAATTCCGGCGGTTGGCTGCCCGCCTTTGCGGTGATGGTGGCGGTTTGCACGTGGG
Organism: Kapaibacterium sp. (SeqCode); assembly: GCA_044339945.1. GTDB lineage: Bacteria > Verrucomicrobiota > Verrucomicrobiia > Limisphaerales > UBA9464 > CAIWAH01. Next base: position 5,471 of record JBIIUN010000103.1, on the reverse strand, counting down.
GCTTGGTCTGCATGGGCGGTTTGGTCACGAGCAAGGGCGTCGGCATGGCCGTGCCCGACTGGCCGACCAGCTACGGCTACAACATGTTTGCGCTGCCGGTGTCCACTTGGTTGACCGGAGGCGTATTTGATGAGCACACGCATCGCCTGTGGGCTTCAACCGTCGGGTTGCTGGTGGTGGCACTGACCCGTTGGCTCGGTGGAAGCGAGTCCCGGAAGCCACTCATCGCGGTCGGCGTTTCGGAAATTGTGATGGGTGTGGGCTTGTTGGGGGTGGGACCGGATTGGAAGGGGGCCGGACACTTTCTGGCGGGAATCGGCGGCGTGGTGCTGCTCGCCGGTGCGGCTTGGTTTCGGAACTCCCCCGTTGAGGCGCCGCTCCCGCGGCTGGGTTGGCTGGCGTTTTGGGCGGTGCAGCTCCAAGGGTTGCTGGGCGGATTGCGGGTGGTGTTGGACAAGCATGTATTCTCCGGCACTACCCTTGGAACGGCTTTCGGGGTCTTCCACGGCTGCCTGGGGCAAGCGTTCTTGGTTCTGCTCTGCGTCATTGCGTTCCGCCTTTCGGGCTTTTGGCGGCGATTGCCGGCATCGGGGACGTCGCCCTCCAGTTTCCGCTGGCTGTTGCCGCTGGCGACCGGGTTGGTTTTCCTGCAATTGCTGCTGGGAGCCCTGATGCGCCACCAACACGCAGGCTTGGCGATCCACGATTTCCCGCTCGCGTATGACCAAGTTTGGCCGGCGACGGATGCCCAGTCCCTGCTGAGGTATAACCAAAACCGGGCCGAAGAGAGCGAAGTGACGGCGTTTCAGATCCAGCTCCAGATGTTCCACCGACTCGGCGGAATGCTTGCTGCCGGGGCAATTCTGGCGACTTGGGTCCAGGCGCTGCGCACGGGTGGTTTGCAGTCGCTCTGGGGGCGAATGACTTCGGCTTGGGCAAGTCTGGTGTTGGTCCAAGTCCTCCTCGGCATTTTCACCATCCTGCGGAACAAACCGGCCGACGTCGCCACCGCCCATGTGGCAGTGGGCGCCCTGACCCTCGTCACGGGTTGCCTGCTGGTGCTGGTTTCCCGCCGACAGGAACGGCCCGCTCCGGTGTCCGCCGAGACAGGGGACATTTCCGCTTTGGCGCCCGCCACCCGTTAGGACGCAATTGAAGGCTACCGCCACCAGCTTTACTGACGATGTTTCGCCGAAGGAAAAGAGCGTCGCGGCCCTGTTCTTCGAACTGATCAAGGCTCGGCTCACGCTGTTGGTGGTGCTCACGACGTTGGTCGGGTTCTATTTGGGCGCCCCGGCTCCGGTGGACCTCGTGCTGATGGTGAATGCGGTTTTGGGAACCGCGCTGGTGGCCAGTGGGGCGGCGGCCTTGAACCAGGTGCTGGAACGCGAATTTGATGCCCGGATGCGCCGCACGGCGGATCGTCCCCTGCCGTCGGGCCGGGTCAGCGTCAATTCGGCCCTGCTGCTCGGGGTGGTGCTGAGTGTGGCGGGTTTGGCGTGGCTGCTCCTGCTCGTGAACCCGTTGACCGCCATGCTTGGGGCTGCGACCCACGCGTGTTACGTCTTCGTCTACACGCCGCTGAAGCGAGTAACGGTGCTCAACACCTTGGTGGGAGCGATTCCCGGGGCGTTGCCGCCGCTGATGGGCTGGACCGGGGCCACCAACGAGCTTTCCGCACCCGGCTGGAGCCTGTTCGGGCTGCTGTTTTTCTGGCAACTGCCCCACTTCATGGCCATCGCTTGGCTTTACCGGGATGATTATGCCGGGGCCGGATTCAAGATGCTCTCGGGTGGGGATCCCCAGGGACAGCGGACTGCCTCGTCGGCGATCCGGAACTCGTTTGCCCTGCTGGTTGTGTCCCTGTTTCCCTACCTGTTCGGGCTCGCCGGCTACTGGTATCTGGCGGGGGCGATTGCGGGTGGATTTGTGTTCCTGCTGATGGCTTTTCGCTTCGGCCGGCATTTGACCCACGCCACCGCCCGGGCACTATTCCTGACCAGCATTGCCTATTTGCCATTGATGCTGGGAATCCTGGTGGCCGACAAAAACACCAAAAAATTGACGAAGCCGGCCCCAGTCCCTGTAATCTCGCCTGCCTTGAGTCCGAGGGTGGTGCCGCTTTTCCTCGCTGATCGGACTTTGATTTGAGACCAACTCTATGCAGACCGCCACGAATCACGTAGCCGGCCACGCTCACGCTGAGGCTCATGAGCATCACGAGCCCGGCTTTTGGCAGAAATACATCTTTTCGACCGATCACAAGATGATCGGCATCCAGTATGGGATCACTTCCCTGCTTTTCCTGTTCTTCGGGTTCATGTTGATGCTGGCGATGCGCTACCAGCTCGCCCACCCGGGGCAGCCGATTCCATTCGTGGGCGGACTCCTCGAAAAGACCCTTGGCGAAGACATGGCCAAGGGCGGGGTGATGCAGGCGGATCTCTACAATGCCTTCGGGGCGATGCACGGGACCATCATGGTGTTCTTGGCGATCGTGCCCCTGGCTTTCGGCGCCTTCGGCAACTACGTGACCCCCCTCCAGATCGGCGCGCCGGACATGGCGTTCCCCCGGCTCAACATGGCGAGCTACCACCTGTTTTTCTGGGGTGGCATCGTGATGCTCGCGAGCTTCTTCATCCCTGGCGGGGCAGCGAAGTCCGGTTGGACCAGTTATTCGCCGCTGGCAACGATGGCCGACTCCAACGTGATCAACGGCCAGACGCTTTGGCTGATCGGCATGGTGCTCCTCATCACGTCGTCGCTGCTCGGCGCGGCCAACTTCATCACGACCATCATCCAATTGCGCGCGAAGGGCATGACTTGGATGCGCCTGCCGTTCTTCACCTGGGCCCAGTTTGTGACAGCGTTCTTGCTGCTGCTGGCCTTCCCGCCGCTCGAAGCGGCCGGTTTGCTCCAGTTGGCGGATAACCTCCTGAAGACCTCGTTCTTCCTGCCGACGGGTCTCGTCGTGAACGGCAGCCAACCGGACGTCTCCGGTGGTGGCAGCCCGTTGCTCTGGCAGCACCTGTTCTGGTTCCTGGCCCATCCCGAGGTTTACGTCCTGATCCTGCCGGCGATCGGCATCGTGGCCGAAATCATCGCCAACAACACCCGCAAGCCGTTGTGGGGCTACAAGTCGATGGTTTACGCGGCCCTCTCCATTGGGTTCCTCGCCTTCATCGTCTGGGCGCACCACATGTATCTGACCGGCATGGGAACGAAGATCGCCACGTTCTTCCAGACGACCACGATGATGATCTCGATTCCGTCGGTGATCATCCTCACCGCTCTGTTCATCTCACTTTGGGGCGGATCGATCCGGTTCAACACGGCGATGCTCTTCGCGCTCTCCTTCCTCCCGATGTTCGGCATCGGCGGCTTGACCGGCCTGCCGCTGGGCTTCAACGCCTCCGACATCTACCTGCACGATTCCTACTACGTGATCGGGCACTTTCACTATGTCGTGGCGCCCGGAACCATCTTCGGGTTGTTCGCTGGCATCTACTTCTGGTTCCCCAAGGCGACCGGTCGCCACATGAACGAGACGCTGGGCAAGATACACTGGATCGGTTCGCTCATCTGCATGAACGGCATCTTCATGCCGATGTTCATCCAAGGACTGCGGGGCATGAGCCGCCGCATGTATGACGGTGGAGCGACCTACTTCGGCAGTGGCGTCGGGGCCGATCCCGGTATCTTGCGGCTGAACAATGCGATCACCGCGGCGGCCATCGCACTCGCGGTGTTCCAGTTGCCGTTCATCTTCAATTTCTTCTGGAGCGCGTGGTTTGGGAAGAAGGTTGAATCCGACAATCCGTGGCAGGCCACGACCTTGGATTGGCAGACCCCGACCCCGCCGCCCCATGGTAACTTCACCCATGAACCGGTCGTGTATCGTGGGCCTTACGAATACAGCGTCCCGGGTGCCGCCAAGGACTTCACCCCGCAGGGGCAACCCAACTGATTCCAGCTCCGCCCACCAACACGAACCACTCTGCGAATCCCTCCATGGAAATTCCCTACACGGTAAAACCTCGTCCGGATACGGGGCTCTACAATGCCAAGGTCGGCATCTGGCTGTTCCTGGCCTCCGAAGTGATGCTGTTCGGCGCCTTTTTCTCCGCTTACATCCTGCTGCGGGTCGGGGCGCCGGAAGGTTTCTGGCCCGACGTCGCCACCGGTTGGCCGCACGGACTGCTGAACATCCCGATCGGCACCTTCAACACCGCCGTGCTGATCGCCTCGTCGGTGACGGTGGTCATGGGCTGGGCGGCGCTGAAGGAAGGCAACTTCCCCAAGTTCCAGAAGTTCATGGCCTTCACCGTGGTCTGCGCGCTCGGCTTCCTCGGGATCAAGAGCTTCGAATACAATGAGAAGTTCACCCACTACGTGATCCGCATGAAGGACGGTTCCGCGGTGACCGGGCACCTCAATGTCGACGGGCACAGTCCGCGGTTTTGGACCTTGGCCACGGTGGAGGAAAAGAAGCTCGAGTCGATCAAGTTGGACGTGGACATTCCGAACAAGTTCCGGTTCCCGGTTGGGTTCAAGATCCCTGACGCGATTCATGAGGCCCACAAGGCCGGCAAACATCATGAGGAACGTGAAATCAAGGTGGCTGACATCGCCAGCCTGAAGGCGTTCATCCCCTCGACCGCCACGTTCTTCGCCATCTACTTCACGATGACCTTCCTGCACGGTCTTCACGTGTTGGGCGGTGCCTTGGTCCTGGCCTACTTTACGTTCCTCGGGAAAAAGTTCTGGCAGCAGCACCCCGAGCAATTCACCAATCGCATCGAAGTGGCCGGCCTGTTCTGGCACTTCGTGGACTTGGTTTGGATCTTCCTGTTCCCCGTCGTTTATCTCCTCTGACCCCTCTCTGTTACCGATCATGAGTGAATCCAGTCATGCCGCCCACGCCGAGCACGGGCACGAACACGATCACGATCACGATCACGCCTCCCACAAGAAGGTCTATTGGACCGTCGGGGCGGCGTTGCTGGTCGGCACCGTGGTGACGGTGTTGGCCCGGGAATGGGAGTTTAACAGCGTCGCACTGACGATTGCCGTCGCGATGTTCATTGCGTCCATCAAGGCATTTTTGGTGGCCGGCTACTTCATGCACCTGATCTCCGAGAAGAAGACCATCTATCTCACCTTGGTGACGACGGTCGTTTTCTTTGTCGGCATGATCGGGCTGATCATGTGGAGCGATCACGATCTCCCCAAGGACTCCGCCAAGAAAACCCATTATGTCCCTTAAAGCGTTCCACATCGTCTTCGTGACGGCGTCGGTGTTGCTGCTGCTGGTCCTGGCAGGTTGGTGCTTCGGCAACTACCGCGAGGACGGAGCGGCCATTCATTTGGTCTGGGGTTCGCTGTCGGTTGCCGCGTCGGCCGGGATGGTCGCCTATGGCAAGTTGTTCCTCCGCAAGTTCAAGAACATCAGTTATCTCTGAGCATGAAAC
>JBIIUN010000336.1:0-5706 GCA_044339945.1 Kapaibacterium sp. (SeqCode) | reverse complement strand
CGCGGCACCACCAGCAGGGAAAGGAACAGGAGGAACACGACGAAGGCGCTGAGCTTGCCGAGCGTGGGCCAGACCGAAGGGGCCTGGGCGCCGCCGAATTTCACGAGCGACGTCAGCAACGTCAGCTTCACCACCGCGACCACGTCCTCGAGCACGGAAATGCCCAGCGCCAGCTGGCCCCACCGTTCGTGGAGCGCGCCCAGTTCATCGAGCACCTTCGCGATGATGGCCGAGCTCGACACCATGAGCATGCCCGCGAGGAAGAGGCTTTCCGTGGACGACCAGCCGAGCGTCGCGCCGAACAGCCGGCACAGGTTGAGCACCAGCAACGCGCTGATCGCCGTGCCCAGCGCGACGGAAAGCCCGAGGCGCTTCAGCCGGCCGAGGCTGAGCCCGAGGCCCACGGAAAAGATGAGGAACACGAGCCCGAACTCCGCGAGCATCTCGACCCGTTCCTTGCTGGCGACGAGCTGGAACGGCGGCGTGTAGGGCCCGATCACGATGCCGGCCGCCAGGTAGCCGACGACCGCCGACAATCCGAGTCGGCGGCAAAGCCAGCCGGCGGCCCCGGCCACCAGGGTCACCACCGCCAGGTCGCGGATGAATTCGGATCCGTTCACGCGGCGGAAGCTAAAGGTTCGCCGGGCCGGCGCGAACCCGGGGTGCCGGAATGTTTCGCGACCCGGCGGGATGCGGCCCACCGTGGGACCGGGGGCGGTGCCGGACGGCGAAGAACGGCCACCTGTCGCTTTGAATTCCCGGTCCCCCCTGCTACATCTAACGCGCACATGAGAAACTCCGGACAGATCTTGGCGTTTGCCCTCGCCGGCGCCATGGCGGTGGTCGTCAGCGGCTGCGGCGAACACGATGACCACGCCGGCCATGACCACGGCAAGGGACACGCGCACACCGCGCCGCACGGCGGCACGCTCGTGGAGCTGGGCGCCCACCAGGGTAACGTCGAATTCGTGCGCGACGCGGCCGGGGGCAAGCTGACCGCCTACATCCTCGACGCCCACGCGGAGAACTTCGTCCGGGTGCCGCTCGATGCCTTCACGCTCCGGGCGACCGTGGGCGGGAAGGAGGAAACCCTGACCTTCAAGCCGGTGGGCAACTCCGTGACCGGCGAGAAACCCGGCGACACGTCCCAGTTCGAGGCGGCCGCCGACTGGCTCAAAACAACCGCGACCTTCGACGCCGTGCTGCCCCAACTGCCGATCAAGGGCACCACGTTCACCGAGGTAAAGTTCAACTTTCCCAAGGGTTCCGAATGAAAACCGATCAGCTCCCGCGCGGCGTCAAGTCGGCCGGCATCTTTGCCCTCACGGCCGTCGCGGCCTCGGTGTTTTTCCAACAGCCGGAATCGGCGCTCGCCCAGGCGGCTCCTGCCCGGGGTGAACCGATCAAGCCGCTCGCCCCGCGCGGGGAACCGATCCGCCCGCTGACGCCCGCGCCGAAGCCGGCCCCGGAGGCCGCCAAACCCGCCGACGCCCCGGCGGCGACCGGCGACTTCGTGGCCGTCGGTTTCGACAAGCTGAGCGCCTTCAAATACGACGTGCCGGAGGACACACCCGACGCCAAGCCCAACACCGACCCGGACAAGCAGATTCCGGAAGGCGTGAAGGCCTTCGACGGCAAGCGGGTTTCGCTCAAGGGCTTCATGCTCCCGCTGAAGGTTGAGCAGGGGCTCGTCACCGAGTTGCTCATCATGCGGGACCAGTCCATGTGCTGCTACGGCACCGTGCCCAAGATCAACGAGTGGGTGTCGGTGAAGATGACCAGCAAGGGCGTAAAACCCGTGATGGACCAGGCGGTGACGATGCAGGGCAAACTCAAGGTCGGCGCCATCCGCGAAAACGGCTACCTCGTCGGCATCTACCAGATGGACGGCGAAAGCATGGCCGGTCCCGCGGGGCTCTGAGCCATTCCTTTCCCAGTCTCGGCCGCATCGCTTACCCGGTGCGGCCGAATTTTTTCTCCAGCTCCCGCCAGCTCATCTCGATCAGCGTCGGGCGTCCGTGGGGACAGGTGTAGGGCATTTCGCACCGGCGCAGGTCCTCGACCAAGTGTTCCAGTTCCTTCCCGGCCAGCGGGTCGTTGGCCTTCACCGCGTGCCGGCAAACCGTCTTCGCCACCATGTCCTCGCCTAACCGAAGCGTGTTGATGCCGGCGCCGGCCGCCTTGAGTTCGTCCACCAACTGGAACGCGAACTGCCGCGGATTCCCGCCCCGGACAAACGGCGGCAGCGCGTCCAGCAGGAAGGTGCGTTCCCCGAATTCCCGCAGGCCCACGCCCAGCCGCGACAGGATCTCCAGATGCTGCCGCACGAACGTCGCGTCGCGGGGGCTGAGCTCAATCGTCTCGGGCAGCAGCAGCCGCTGGGACGGCGCGGCCTCGGCCTTTTCGAGCCGCTGGAGCATCTGTTCGTAAAGGATGCGCTCGTGGGCCGCGTGCTGGTCCAGCAGCACCAGTCCGCGATCTGATTCCAGGACCACGTAAAGTCGTCCGACCACGCCCACGAGACGCAGCGGGACGCGGAGGAGTGGCACCGGGACCCCGGTGGCAGGCGGGCAGGTGGGAAAGTGGGAAAGTGGGCGAGGTGATTCCGGCGTCGGTGCGAGTGCCGGAAGCGGGTTCGGCGGAGTTGGAACGGCAGCAACCTGGGGCGGCATCGGCCGTTCCGCAGGCGGGGAGAATCCAACCGGCAACGTTCGCTGGACCGGCGCTGGCGCAGCCGGCCGCGGCGGCTCGAGCTTCAGTTCCGGCAACGGCGCGGGCTCCGGGGCGGACGGGCTGACTTTCCCGCTTTCCGACTTTCCGACCGGCCCACCGGCCGCCTCCGCCGGTTGGTGAAACGCCGCGAGCGTATCCCTCACGGCCTTCGCCACGAGCCGCCGCACGGCCGGTTCCTCGCGGAACTTCACCTCGCGCTTCTGCGGATGCACGTTCACGTCCACCGCCGCCGGATCCAGCTCCAGGAACAGGCAGCAGACCGGGTAACGGCCCTTCATCAGTGCGTTGTGGTAGCCCTCCAGCAGCGCGAAGTTCAGCCCGCGGTTGTCCACCGGCCGCTGGTTCACGAACAGGTGCTGCTCGTCCCGCGTGGCCCGCGACACGCCCGGGGCGCCGATGAATCCCCAGACGCGGAACGACGTGAATCTCGCTGCGTCGCGCAGCACCAGTGACTCCTCGTGCAGCCCATCGTCACCGGTCTCCTGCACCTCCGCGGTGAAGTCCACCGGCAGCAGCGGCACGTCGGCCCCGTGCAACTGGCGCAACCGCTCGCGCAAGGCGCCGGCACGTTCCGCCGCCGAGGTCCATTTCACGGCCGGCAATTGCCACACGAGCCGGGCGTCCGACGTAAAGGTGAAACCCACCCCGGGCCACGCCAGCGCCACCAGTGTCAGGTAATGCTGGATGTGCGCCCGCTCGGTTTCCTCGGCCCGGAGGAACTTCCGGCGCGCCGGCAAGTTGAAGAAGAGTTGGCGCACCTCGATCGTCGTGCCCGCCGGCGAGGCGGCCGCCTTCACCTCGAGAATCTTGCCGCCGCCAATGATGACCTGGGTGGCTTCGCCCGTGGCGTCGTCCGCCTCCCGTGTGGTCAGGGTGAACCGCGACACGCTGGCGATGCTGGGCAACGCCTCGCCGCGGAAACCCATCGTGGTGATGGCCGTGAGGTCCTCCGCACGTTGGATCTTGGAGGTCGCGTGGCGTTCCAGGCAGAGCAACGCGTCGTCGCGGCTCATGCCGGAACCGTCATCGGTCACGCGGATCAGGCTGCGGCCGCCTGCGCCGATCTCGACCGAGATCCTGCCGGCCTTCGCATCAAGCGAGTTCTCGACCAACTCCTTCACCACGCTGGCCGGACGCTCCACGACCTCGCCCGCGGCGATCTGGTTCGCCACGTGATCAGGAAGCAGCCGGATGCGGTTCATCGGTCCGCGAGTTTCCCGGAGGCGGCCAAAAGTTCAAAGGCCATTGTCACCCTTCCCCGGATAAGCGGCGTATCTGGGCACTGTCCCCGGGTGCCTCCCTCGCCCTGCGAGGCACGAGCGGGGAGAGGGTGGGGGAGAGGGGCTGCCCCACCCGGGTGTAGCGCCTCCTCTCCCCGGCCCTCGCCTCCACTCCGAGTGGAAGAGAGGGAGTCCACCGGGCGGATTTCGGCGGCAGTGTCCAGCTGCGCCCCCCGGAGGAGGTTGCCCACCGCGCGGCCGGAAAGGGAGGTTGGTGCCGCGGGCGGGACTCGAACCCGCACGGCTGTTAAGGCCTGGGGATTTTAAGTCCCCTGTGTCTGCCATTTCACCACCGCGGCGCGGCCTGAGCCTCGCGCATGCGTGCCCCGGCCGGCAATCCCGGAGCGCGCCTTTTGGCGCCATGGGGTCTCTCTGTCGGAGCCGGAGGCGACGGCCGAAAAGTCCAAGCGCCGGCCAACCTCTCGGCGTTGCGGCCAGGAACTCCAAGACCACGACTCCGGCGCGGCATGGTTAGGCTGACGGCGTGGCGTAACGGAACGTGGCGAACGCCAACAGGCGGGTGCTACCCTCCCAAGGAGGCGGCGACCGTGCGGAAGTTCGCCAAACCTGCCTCGATGTTCTCGATGATCTCCTCGGCGAGGTCCGCCGGTTCGGGGAGGTTGTCGAGATCGGCGAGGCTGTCGTCCTTGAGCCAGAAGAGGTCGAGGCTGGTTTTGTCGCGCGTGACCAGTTCGGCGTGGGTGAATTTCCGCCAGCGACCGGTCGGATTCGTCTCCGCGTGCCACGTCTCCTTCCGCTTCTGGCGGTTGTCCGGATTGTAGCAGGCGATGAAGTCGGCGAGGTCCTCCAGCCGCAGCGGCTTCCGCTTCAGGGTGTGGTGGATGTTCGTCCGGTAGTCGTAATACCAGACCTCCTTCGTGGCCGTGTCCTTGCTGGCGGGACGGTTGTCGAAGAAGAGCACGTTGGCCTTCACCCCGTTGGCGTAGAAGATGCCGGTCGGGAGGCGCAGGATCGTGTGCAGCTCCGTCGTCTCCATGAGCCGCTTGCGCACGGTCTCGCCGGCGCCGCCCTCGAAGAGCACGTTGTCGGGCAGCACGACGGCGGCGCGTCCGGTGGTCTTGAGCAGCGAGCGGATGTGCTGGAGGAAGTTGAGCTGCTTGTTCGACGTCGTGGCCCAGAAATCCTGCCGGTTATAGACGAGATCTTCCTTCTCCTGCTCGCCCTCTTCGTTGGTGAAGGTCATCGAGCTCTTCTTGCCGAAGGGCGGATTGGCGAGGACGTAGTCGAAAGTCAGCGACGGCGCGGCGACGAGGGCGTCGGTGGAAGCGATGGCGCTGTTGCCCTCGATTTCGCCGATGCCGTGAAGGAAAAGGTTCATCAGGCATAGGCGGCGCGTGCCGGCGACGATCTCGTTGCCGTGGAAGGTTTCGTTCTTGAGGAAACGTTTCTGCGCCGGGGTGAGCGTGCGCTGCTTCACGAGGAAGTCGTAGGCTGACAGGAACCCCCCCCGGTGACCGACCACGCGAAGCGCGCGGGCACGCCGACCTTCCGCGAGTGCGGCGGCTTGGCGTATTCGTCCGCCATCTTGAGGAAGATGAGGTAGGTGAGCTGCTCCAGGTAGTCGCCGTAGCCCACGCCGTCGTCGCGCAGCGTGTGGCAGAAGGACCAGACTTTGGAGATGATGCTGTCGGTGGTCATGGAGCGAAAAGTCAGCCGAGGTCGTCGAGCAATC
>JBIIUN010000029.1:0-19382 GCA_044339945.1 Kapaibacterium sp. (SeqCode) | reverse complement strand
GGGTCGAGGACCACGTGCTTGATGCGCTCGCGTTTCCACGTGTAGGTCACGTGGAGGTTGCCGGCCTTGTCCTGGATCACGGCGGGGTAGCTGAATTCGCCCTCGCCCTTCTCCAGCGTGAACACGTTCTTCCAGGCGCGGCCGTCGGCGGACAGGCCCACCGCGAGTTCGCCGCGGCCCTGGACCAGGGGGTTGTAGATCAGCACCCCGCGGCCGTCCTGCAGCACCACGCCGTCGATCCCGCTGTTGGGATTCGGCAGGTCGGTCCGGTGCGGGCGGCTCCAGGTCAGGCCGTAGTTGGCGCTCTCGGCGTCGTAGATCAGGCCTTCCTTGGTGCGGCAAAGCATCTGGATGCGGCCGCCTTCCCAGGCCAAAAGCGTGGGCTGGATCGCGCCGACTTCCATGGCGTCGTGCAGGGCGGCGGTGCGTTGCCAGGGGCCGGTGAGCGGATTGCGGGTCCACTCCATGTGCACCCGCCAGCCTTGGTCCTCGGAGCTGGAGCCGCACAGGATGATGCCGTTGGGCAGTTCCAGGGCCTTGTTGCGCACGGGACCAAAGATGTCCTTGGGCAGGCGGACGCTCTTCTGGCTCCAGTTGAGGCCGCCGTCCTCGGACTTGAGCACGCGTCCCCACCAGTTGCGGGGGCTGGGACCGACCTTGAAGAACAGGTAGAGCGGGCCGTTCCGCGGCTGGAAGAGGACCGGGTTCCATGTCGGGTAAACTTGCCGTCCGTCCTCGTCGCCCTGGGCCAGCAGGGCCGGCCGGAGCCATTGGCCGTCCACTTGCCGGGAAAACCAGATGCCGACGTCGGCCGCGCCCTCGCGGGTGCCGCCGAACCACGCGGCGCTGAGTCCGGCCTTGGCCTCGACGATCGTGGAGGCGTGGGCCGAGGGAGTGGGCGGCGCGTCGGCGATGAAGCCGGACGAGGTGATCTGGGCCATGAGCGGCAGGGCGGTCAAACCGAGGGCAAGGAGGCGGGAAAGTTTCATGGACGGAGCGGGCATGTTTGCGACCGCCGCTGTGTCGTCGCTCGCGCGCCCTCGCACAAGCGGAAATCAACCCTGGCCGGAACGGGATCGCCCTTTGCAGCCGGGGGCAATGCTGGCAGAACCGCCCGCGGCATGGCCCATCCACCGCCGGACATCCCCGACTTCGAACTGCTCCGCCCCATTGGTAGCGGCAGTTACGGCGAAGTCTGGTTGGCCCGCTCGGTGACCGGTGTCTGGCGCGCCCTCAAGATCGTGCGGCGGGACGGCTTCGCCGATGACCGGCCGTTCGAGCGCGAGTTGGCCGGCATCACCCGGTTCCAGCAGTCCGTCCTGGGCGAGACCCGGCAGTTGGCGCTGCTCCACGTCGGCCAACTGGGCACCGGCGCGTTCTACTACGTCATGGAACTGGCCGACGACGTCGGCGGCGGTTCCGAGGTCGATCCGGCGACCTACGTGCCGCTGACGCTGAAGGAGCTGTTCCGGCGGCGCAGTCCGCTGCCCGCGGCGGAGGCGCTCCGGATCGGCACCGAGCTCACCCGGGCGCTCGTCGGCCTGCATGCCCGCGGGCTGGTCCACCGCGACATCAAGCCGTCCAACATCATCTTCGTGCAAGGCGTGCCGAAGCTCGCCGACGTCGGGCTGGTTTCGTCCGCGGAGAACACCATCACGTCGGTCGGCACCCCGGCCTACCTGCCGCCGGAAGGCGCGGGCACGCCGCGTGGCGACCTTTACAGCCTCGGCCGCGTGCTCTTCGAACTCGCCACCGGCCAGCCGCAGACCGAGTTCCCGCGCCTGCCTGCCGACCTCGCCACGCGCCCGGACAAGGCGCTCGTGCTCGAGCTCAACGAGGTCTTCGTGCGGGCCGCGGACGGCAATCCCGAACGTCGGCAGCCGGACGCCGCCGCGATGCTCGAGGAGCTCCAGCTCATCCAGGCGGGCCGTTCGCTGAAGGAACTGGCCGCCCTGCGCCGGCGGGTCGCGCGGCTGGCGCGCGGCAGCCTCGTTGTCGCCGGGATCGCGGCGGTGCTGGTGGCGGGTTTCGCCCTGTGGGCGCGGCAGGAAGAACGGGCCCGCCGGGAACTGGCCGAACGCGAGGAACGCCAGGCCCACTATGCGTCGGACCTGCGGACCGCGGTGAACGCGCTCGCCGTGGACGATTTCCGCGGCGGCCTTGCGGCCCTGCGTCGACAGGAACCATCGCCGGGCGGACCGGATCTGCGCGGGCCGGAATGGCATTTCCTGCGGCACGAATTCGCGGATCCGGCCGAGGCGGTCTTCCCCGGGCCGGTTTCCCAGATCGGCGGGTTGGCGGTGAACGCCGCCGGCACCGAATGGGTCGTGACCCACTACGATCACACGGCCCGTTGGCTGCGTCTGGACGGCACGGAACGAGCCCGGCTCACCAACGCGGTGGAGGCCGGCCGCTTCACCCGCGACGGATCGGCGCACGTGCTGCGAATCCGCGACCGTGTCCTGCAACGCTGGTTCCCGGACGGACGACTGGAAGTCCTGCCGCTGCGGGGTGAAATCGCCGACGGGCCGCCCGCGGACCGATTTGCCGTGTTCGACGGCTCCGCGGCGACCGGCTGGACCATCCGGCTGTGGGACGAAACCACTCGGCAGGTGACCGCGACGTGGACCGCCGGCCCGGACTTCAACGGCTGGGAACTCTATCAGGCCACCTCCGACGCGACGGGCGAGGAAGTCGCGGCCGTCTGGTTTCGCGGTGAAGGTGGCGGCCGGCTTTATCGGGTCACCCGTTGGGCACCGTTGGACCCAGCCGCGCCGTGGCGCTGGGAACGGGTGCCGCCGACTTACCTGTCGCGCCTCAGTTCGGCGGGTGCCTTGCTGGCCTTCACCGACCGCCTGGGTTCGGTGCTCGTGCTGACCAACCGCACCACCAACGTCGTCGCCCGCCTGACCGGCCACCTCGCGACCGTGCAGGATCATCATTTTTCGCCGGATCAACGCTGGCTGGCGAGTGCCGGCAGCGACCAGACGATCCGCGTGTGGGACTGGGCTTCGGGCCGCGAACTGCATCGGCTCAAGGGCGGAACGTCACCGTGGATGAAGGTGGCTTGGCTGCCCGACGGGCAACGTCTCTTGGCCGGCGCGGAGGATGGTTCGGTCCGGCTGTTCCGGTTGCCGGACCCGGCGCCGCCCTTGGCCTGGGGTGACGAAAGTTTCGGCGATGCGTTGCCCACGACCGACAGCCGACGCCTGTTCGTGACCGGGCAGGGCGGCGACGTGGAGGTGCGGACGCTGGATTCGTTGGTGATCCGGGAACGGTTTCCCGGTGTATTCCATCCGCTCGCCAATCCGGCGTCCAACATGGTCGTGGGCCTGGGCCGCTCCTTCGAGCTGTTGCGGCAGGCCGCCGGTGGCGCGGTTGAATCCCTCGACCCGAACCTGTGGCCGGCGGCGCGCGGTCGGCCCGGCGCCTGGACGGCGAACCGGGCCCAGACGCGAGTCAGCCTGGCCGGCGCGGGCGGCGTGCTGGCCTACGACCTCACGGCCGGCCGGCGCCTGTGGGAAAGCACCAACGTCCCGGCGATGCTTTACGCCGTGGCGTTTTCGCCCGACGACCAGTGGCACGCCGCCGCCGGCGTGGATGGCGAAATCACCGTGCGGGCGGCGCAGGACGGTGCGATCCGGACCCGGCTGCCGGGCGCCGAAGGGATCATGGCGCTGGCCTTCAGCGCGGACAACCAGTGGCTCTTCGCCGGCGGGCAGGAAGGTTCAATAACAGTGTGGGAATGGGCCGCTGGGCGTCGCCTCGCCACCTTCCCGGCCCACAGCCGGTTTGTTTACGGCCTGTGCGTGACGGCGGACGGGCGCCGGCTGATCAGCGCGGGTGCGGACGGCCAGCTCGTGTTCTGGTCGCTGGCCGACTTCCGCCGACTGGTCGAATGGAGCTTCCTCGAAACGCCCGCGACGGGCGGCGAACAGGGCGTGGCGGCGCTGCGCCTGTCGCCCGACGAACGGTCGCTGGTGCTGCTCCGGCAGGACGGCCGGCTGCGCGTCTGGCGCCGGGACTAAGCCCAGCCCGCCGGGCTCGCGCCGATGCCCCTCACCCTGTCGCCAGCTTCCGTTTCCTCCTCGGGAACCGGAACAGGGTGAGGGGACTTTTCCCCCCACGAATCAAAGTTGCCCGCGGGCGGTGGCCTCGGCGCGGGTGCCGCCCGGCATCGGTTTCCGCCATCGGGCGTTCGCCGGATGCAAAAAAAGAAAGCGCCGCGACAGCTTTGGGAACCGTCGCGGCGAGCCACCGTGTTGGTTCGCGGCCGCTCAGCCCGGTGGCTTGGGAGGCTGGTAGGGCGGTCCGCCGTGGTCGCCATTTTGGGTCAGGCAGACACAAGGTTCAGAGTCGGTGTTCTCAAAGGTGTAGGGGCCTTGCCCCGCGGGGATGACCAGCCTGCCGCCCGCGGCGAGCTGACGTTGGGAGCCGTCGGGTTTGGTGACGGTGACCGCTCCGAACTTGACGGTGAGCTGCAGGTTGACCGCCGGCTTGCCCAATTGGCTGACGCCGCGCGCGAAGACCACGACGGCCCGGTAATCGGGGCCGTTGGTCTGGGTGTAGACCAGGGCGTAGTTCTTGCCCTTGATGACTTTCAGGATGCTCATGGGACTGGTGGGAAAGGCGGAGGCACGGGGCCGCGGCAGCCGAGCGCGGCGAAGATGCGGCGCAGGTCGTTGGCCCGGCGCCAGCGTTCGGTCGCCGGCCCGAAGTCGGCGGTGAAATTGCCCAGGCCGCCGTAAAGGCCGAGGGCGCGGCTATTGTCCGCGGTGCAGACCAGTTTGCCGCTGTCGCTGACGACGCCGAAATCGGTGCCGCGAGCCGGCTTGATCAGGTAGTCGGCGAACACGGGCGGCACGCTGGGATCGTCCTCGGCGTCGCGGTATTGGACTGACAGTCCGATGAGTTCGCCGACCTGCGGGCCGGACTGCGCCCCGACCCCGGTCACCTGGCGGCCAAAGATCGCGGCGAGCGGGGTGTCGGGTTGCAGGCCGATGGCCGGCCAGACCGGAGCAATGCCCGGCATCCCCACCACGCCGTTCTCGGGTCGCAGCGCCTTCGCGGTGAGTTCCGCGAGGGCGGCATCCAGCTCGAACCGCGCGCCGACCCGGGCCAATTGCGGACAGTCGCCGGCGAATTCCCCGCCGAGATAGGTCGCCAGCGTCTCGTCCTCGGCCGGCGTGCAGGCGCGGACGACTTTGCCCCAGACCTTCGCTGGTTTGTTGCCGGACTTGATCCGGGTGCCAACGGGGCCGGCGACATGGGCGGCAGTCACCGCGAGGCGGCGGTCGGATTCCGCCCACGCGCAGGCGATGGTGCCGGCCAACTGGCCCACAACCGCCTCGCCGCTGAGCAGGCGGGAGCCGCGCGCGGGCTGGCCATCGATCCAGCGCGAGGCGGCGGCGGGCTTGGGGGCGGGCTGCCGGCGCACGACCAGCGCATCGGTCCAGCACCAGAGCGGCTGGCCGTCCCACGGCGTCGCGGGCGCGAACAGCATCAGGCCCGGGCCGCCGAGGGCGGTCTCGGCATTCGCGCGGTCACGGTCCGGCGGCATGAGCACGACCACGGCCGGCTTGGTGCGATCCACCCGACGGGCCTCGCCATCCCAGCGGAAGCCGAGGAAACAGCCGCAACTGCCGTTCAGGTGGTCGATGTGGGACCAGAAACAAGCCCGGAGCCAGAACAGGTCCCGGTAGGTGCGCGCCATCCGGTCGGGGTGCCGTCGGCGAAGCCGGCTGGCTTCGGCGGCGGTTTCCGGGATGAACGCGCCGGCGATCACCCCATTTCCTCCGTGAGTCGCGCCACCTCGGCCTTGAGCTGGCGGGTGAGCCGGTGGGTGACGACGTAAACGGTGATCGGGTTCATGCCCAATTCGAGGGCGATCCGGGGCACGGACCAATCCTGGCGGAAGTAGAGGTCGAAGACCTGGAAATGCCGGGCGGAGGCGGTCTCCTGGAGCCGACGCAGCGCCTCGTTCAACACATGCTGGCGCCATTCCTCGTTCCAGATGCGTTCAAACTCCGGCTCGGACGGCAGCCGTTCCGCCGGCGCGGTGCCGGTGGCGCTGGCCTCGGCGGCGGGGACGGCTCGCTGGCGTTCCCGAAGTTTGTCGGCGATCCGCCAGCGCGCCTGGCCCAGCAGCCAGCTGCGGAAGGAGCCCTTCGCCTTGTCGGGATCGAACTGCGGCAGGAGCGTCGTCAGCCGCGTGAAGACGTCCTGCACGGCTTCCGCGGCTTCCGTCGGATTCAGGCCGGTGCGCAACGCCAGCGCCAGGACGAGCGGCCGGTAGGTGGCGTGGAATTCGTCCCAACTGTCGGAATCCAGGCGGGCGACCCGGCGCAGCAGGCTGGAGCGGGTGCGCAGGGAATCTTCGGGCGGATTGGGCGAGGCGGCCATGCCGCAATTGAGCCGGGAGGCCGGGCCCCGGCTCAAGCCCAAGCGGAAAATCCCCGGGCGGCCCGGACGGCGAGGAGCCAATCCGGTCCAGGCAGACGGCAAGGGGGCATTGCGGCGCATGCGGATGATTTTCGGGCCGACCCGAAAAACACTCCGGGCGGTCGCAGGGACCACGCGCCAGCCCCGCCGCTTCTTTCAGGAAATCGAAACTATTTTCAGCGCACCACGGTGCCCTGCAACGGCGGCCAATACGCCTGCGCCGCCACCCACAGCCCGATGAGCACCGCCAGCACGAGCGAGTGCCAGAACACGAACCGCAGGATCTTGCCTTCCTGGCCGTGAAACTTCGTCGCCACGCCGGCCACCACGATGCTCTGGGCGTCCACCATCTTGCCCATCACGCCGCCGGTGGAGTTCGCGGCGCACATGAGGTAGGGGCTCAGGCCGAGCTGCTCGGAGGTGATCCGTTGCAGCGAGCCGAACAGGACGTTCGAGGCCGTGTCCGAACCGGTCAGGGCGACGCCCAGCCAGCCGAGCAGCGTGCCGCAGAACGGGTAAAACACCCCCGTCTTTGCGAGCGCCAGGCCGAGTGTGGCGTCGGCGCCGGACAGCTTGGTGACGTTTCCGAGCGCCAACATTGCGGCGATGGTCAGCAGCGAGCTGCGGACCTTGAGCAGGGTTTCCCACCAGGTGCCGGCAAGCTCGCGGAAGGACAGCCCCATCCACAGCCCGCTCAGCACGCCGGCCAGCAGGATGCCCGTGCCAGTGGCGGACAGGAGGTTCAGCTTGAACTCGACCTTCTCCGGCTTCGCCACCGCGACGACCGGAGGCGTGCGCAGCACCTGCTCGTGGATGCCCGGCACCTTGAAGGTGGGCGCCGCGATCCCGTCGAGCGCCTGTTTCACCGGCCGCGTGCCCCACGCGAAGATGCACACCGTCAGGATCAGCCACGGCCGCCACGCGGCGAATCGGCTGCCAGCCGGCACGGACGCCGGTGCAATCGCAGCCGTGGGCTCCGCGCGCCGGCGCCAGCGCAGCACCAGCATCACGGTCCCGATGCTGGCGAGCGCCGCCACGGAATCCACCAGCCACGGCCCGTGGAAATTGCTCACCAGGAACTGCACCACCGCGAACGAGACGCCCGCCGCCACCGCCACCGGCCAGACCGCCCGGATGCCCCGCCAACCAGCCATTGCCCCGACGATCCACAGCGGAATGATCGCGGAAAAAACCGGCAGTTGCCGCCCGGCCATCTGGGACAGCTTGAGCACGTCCAGGTCCGTCACCTGCGCCAGCGTGGTGATGGGGATGCCGATGCTGCCGAAGGCGACCGGCGCCGTGTTGGCGATCAGCGACAGGCCGCTCGCATGCAACGGCGAGAAGCCGAGCTGCATGAGCAACGCCGCGGTGATGGCCACCGGCGCGCCGAAGCCCGCAGCGCCCTCGATGAACGCGCCGAAGCAGAACGCGATGAGGATCACCTGCACCCGCGGGTCCGGCGCCAGCGTGACCAACTGGCCCTTGAGCGCCTCGAACTGGCCGGACTTCACCGTGAGCGCGTGCAGGAACATCACGTTCAGCACGATCCAGCCGATGGGAAACAGGCCGTAGGCCGCCCCGTAACCCGCCGCCCCGGCGGCCGCCGAAACCGGCATCCCGAAGGCGAACAGCGCCACGCCGAGCGCGGAACCCAGTGCGAGCAACGCCGCCAGCCACGCCCGCAGGCGGCCCCACGCCAGCAGCCCAAGCAACACGACGACCGGCAACGCCGCGACCGCGGTCGAGGCCCACGGATTGCCCAACGGATCGTAATTTTGCGGCCAAGGCATGGTGAAGGCCGCGAGTTAAGCCGCCCCGCGCCGGGACGGGAAGCCGCGAGGCGCGGCAGTTCCGAGATGGGCGCAGCTCGGGGCTGGCAATTGGGGTGGCCGCCTCGTCCCGATGCTGGCGCGGCGGCTTTTGAGCCCGCTCGGAAGGCGGACACTTGGTGCCTATCGGGAAACCAATCCATCCGCCAGATACGCGATAACCCACTTGGGCACCATGGACGCCAAGTTCACCGCGAGGTGGGCCAACGCCGCCGCCTGCCAACGTCCGGATAGGATGCGAATTGCGCCGTAGGCCATGCCGGAGGCGAAAAGCAGCGTCAGTTGTCTGACATTGGTCGTCACCGACAGGTGCGTTGCCGAGAAAACCAAGGAACTCGCCACTACCGCACCCCAAAGCGGGATGGCTTTGCTCAAGGCGTTGAGCAAATAGCCCCGAAATAGGGGTTCTTCGACGAAAGGCGCCGCGAGTGCAGCACAAGATGCCAGCACTATTCCGATTCCGTCGGTGCCAAAACCAAACGGCACCCAGATTTGCTGAGGCCATTCCAGGATCCGTTCGATCAGTTGCGCCTGTTCTTCTGGGGAGTGGGCCATGCCTACCAGCCTTGGAAATGAGGATGAGAAACGCACCAACGGCCTGAGGTAATTGATCAGAAGTGACATGACGATTGCCATGCACGCCAGTCGTCGCCCAACTGGCAATGGCCCGGCGTCTGGACCAGAACCGCCAAGCGGATATCGGCAAAACAGGATGGTCAGGATGATGCCGAAGCTGGTCAGTGTTCCCCCAAGCCAAGCAACGCGCGGCCACGGGCTCGCCGGGGAAAACGGAAGGTGCGGCAGTGCGAGCTTGAACAACTCATTGACCAGGAGGGGCGCGACTACGGCCAAGAATACCAACTTCAATGGAGGCGTTGGCGCCATCATTTGAGCATCCGGCTGAAACCGCAGTTTCGGAAACAATTGCACAGGCTGGGGCTATTGTTCGTTGGCACACATCCACCCGCCACCCAACAACGGCACCGACGCGCACGCCGGGCCGCCGTCCTTGGCCACGGCGCGGACCCGCGCTTCCAACGTGCCGCCGGATTTCCGGGCGCGATCGAGCTGCGCGGACGTCAGGTCGCGAAGATGGAGCTTGAGCCGCCGGAACATTTCACGGTGACCGGCCCGTTCGCCGGACCAGCTCAGATAGAAGAAGCGCTCGCCCCGCTTGCCGTGCACTGCGGGGCCGGCGAAGTCCGGCGTCCCGTCCGCGCCGGGCTTCACGGTGATTTCCGTGGTCCACGCCAAGGCGTCGTCGCCCTGGGGGGTGCCGGTCGCGAAACCGTCCTTGGTTTGCAAACTCACCACGATGCGTTGGCGGCCGTCAAAGCCTTCAAACCGATTGGCCGGCAAGCCTTCGCAGATCAGTAGGACGGGAAGCGCATTCGGCCCGCCGGCTGGCGGCTGTAAACGTTGGCGAAGGTGAGGCATAACTCGACCATGGTCATGGCAGCCACGTTGGCATCACCACCGATTAATGAGGCTTCTTGCGTTTTCGCCCCGGCAACTTCCGCCAGACCACTGCGTCAGGCGAACAAACGAGCCGGCAGGAGTCCACTGCGGCTAGACTTTTGTAGTAGTTGAACCGTTTGGCGCACACGTTGCGGTGTCCGTCAAAACATTCTCATCCAACGCACCCTCGGCCCACTCGGAAAACCCTGATCTCCTCAACACCACCCTGGATCTGCTCTCCTAACAGGGCTCCGCCTCATCGGCGTGCATGCCAAATCACAGAAAGCGTCCCGCCAAGCCGGCGTTCAGACGATTTCACGTTCGGCAGGTCACCCGAGGCATCCACTTGGTCTCGCATAGCCTGTCGATTATCCCACCAACACAGCCTTTAACCCCAAATGAGGCGGTTCAATGAACAGCCGGGGTGCGGCTTCAAGCCTTGGACTTTTCCTTCGGTGTGTCATCAGTCCGCTTGCCACCTTTTGCATTGGCTTCGTCTGCGGCGCCAGCGGATCGGCTCTTGTAATGTGAAGAATAATATCGGTTCTGGTAATAATGATAACTGTAGTAATATGAGTCTTTGCCCTCAAAATCGATGTCGTTCAGCACTGAACCAATTACAAATATGCCCGAATCCTGGATCCGCTGAACCGAGCGCAAGGCATGCTCCCGACGAATTTTGTTAAACTTGGTTACGAATATCAAACCATCGCACATCGCCCCAACCACCAAAGGATCTGCCACCGCCGAGACTGGTGGACAATCAAGGATTACTCGGTCATATCGTCCCGCAACCTCTTCGAGAAACTGCAACATTTGCTTGGAACCAATCAACTCCGAGGGATTCCCCGGCGTAGCACCGCAGCAGATGATATCTAGGTTTGGAACCTCTGACTTGTGTGTGATTTCGTCGACACTGTTGACGCGTCCGGCAAGATACGCGGCCAACCCGATCGGGCTCTGCAATTGGAACGCCTTGTGAACCGAGGGGCGCCGCAAATCCGCGTCCACAAGCAGTGTGCGCAAGCCTGTCTGGGCCGTTACAATGGCGAAATTGGAGGCTACGAGCGACTTACCCTCGGAAGGAATCGTGCTGGTCACCGCTATGTTCCTGAGTCGGTCCGCATTCTTCGCCAGAGAAACGGCGGCCCGCAAAGTCCGGAAGCCTTCCGCAGCGCTAGATGTCGGCTGAATGTGAGCCTGAAGATCACGCTCGACCACACTGGTCGTCTTGATGTTCGGGACATAACCCAAAAACGGGAGTTTCAAATAACTCTCGACGTCATCCTGACTCTTGACGGAGTCGTCCAGGAAATTGACGAAGAATGCCAAACCAAGCGCCGCCAACAGACCGCCGAACACACTGCCAGCGAGAATGAGCGGTTTGTTTGGCTTCACCGCATTGGAAGGAATCACCGCCCGGTCAATCACGACCATATTCTGCATTTGCTCCTTCGAGCTCAGATCATATTCCTTGGTCTTGGAGAGAACGAGCTGATACATGGTCTCCGCTCGTTCCTTCTGGCGCTGTAGCAGCTCATATTTGGTCCGGGCTTCATTCATTTCGAATACCAATTTTTCGGCTCCCTTATACTTTCCTTCAGCCTCGACCAACTTTGCCTGTTCAGTTTGCGCCGCGTTAAACACGGCCTCAATCGAACGTTGAGCCTCTGACTTGAGTTTTTCGCGGTCTGCCTGGAGGGAATTCAGAACCGACGAAACATTCGGATGCTTGTCGCGATATCGAGTTCGGAGCTGAGCCAGTGTTGACTCCGACAGGGCCACCTTGAGCTTGAGTTCGGAGATTACCCGGTCCTGGGACACCGTTGGAAACTCGACCAGATCTTTGCCCTCCTTAATCCATCGGTCCACTTGGTCGGCTGTCTTTTGCGCGTCGGACCGCCGCAAGAGCTGTCCATCAAGATCCAATTTCGCCTGCTTCAAGCCAAGGGCTACCACGTTCATATCATCCGCCAATGAAACCATCGCCTTGTCAGAACGATATTTGGTAAGTCGTTCTATTGCTTGGGTAAGGTCAGCTTCCTGACTTTGGGCTTCCTGCTTCAACATGCGATAACCGGCCATAGCTTTACCGGTTTTTCGATCTTGGTTTTGTTGCAGGAAATTTTCGACCAGCGTATTTGCTATGTTTTCCGCAGTCTTCGGTATCGGATGCCGAATCTTGACCTCGACAAGGCGAGTCAAACGGATGGGGGTCACATCAAGGTCCTTGGCCAGTTTGGCGGCCCGATCCGGAGCGAGCTTATAGCGATCATCCTCGTCCAGCTTGAGCTTCTGGATGACAGACTCCAGCAGCGACCTGGACTGAAGATTGCGATATTGGGTCTGCAAATAATCTTGATCCTTATTTCCCCAGCTCATCGCATCGCGAAGACTAAGAACACCGCCTGTTTCCGGATCGATCTGCAAGCGAGCAACCGCCTCAAAGATTGGAACCGCACGGAAGGCATAGACTGCGCCTGCAATCACGCAGATTACAAATGTGGCAATGATCAACCATCGACGCTCAAGCACCACGTGCCAGTATTCACGGATTTTGAACGCCTCTGAACTGGGGGACGTTCCTGCCGAATTGGAGTTCTCGCTCATGTTTGGATTAGAATACGGATTCGGCGACAAAAATGACATCGTCGGGTTCGACAAACACCTTGCCCTCTGGTTTACGCAATTGGTCGTAAGTATACCGCTTGGTGGAATCCTTCCTGCGCAGTTCGATCTCGCTCTTCTTGGCCTTAGGGTTGAAATCACCGGCAGCGCCAATCGCCTCGACGACATCCATCCGGTGATCAGGCGGAATATTGACCGGCCCTGGACGATTCACTTGGCCTGTCACGGTTACAAACTGAAGGGCATACTGCTTCACTTCCAAGTATACTTGGGGATTCACGAGATAGTCGGCATCCAACTTGTCGCGAATGACCTTCTGAGCCTCCGCCACTGTCTTGTCATTCAGGTCAATTTCGCCAATGAAGAAATAGTCAATCTTGCCGTCGGCGGAGACTTTTTTTTCGGCCATCATGTCCGGTTCATTCAAGACCCGAATCAGAAGGACGTCATTGGGGAGTATTTTTCGGGCGCTGGCTTGGGCGACGCACTGACCGTTCACGGAAAACAATGCGAGGAGCACCAGCACCAACAGCTTGAAGGGGGGATTCAGTTTCATGCTTCAGTAACCGAGGTTGATAGAAAGTGTGAGATTGTTGACCTGGTAATCAATAAGCGACACGAGCTTGGTAATAGCTGGATCTGCAAACTCCGTGGCGTAGTCCTCGTGTTCATACGCCAAGATCGCGGTCAACCACCTCCGGGGCTGATAGCTGAGCCTGATGCCAGCGTCCAATGTTCGGTCTGTGCGGGCAAAGTTGAACCCCGGCGTTTCGCTGAAATCGCCGCGGTTGATGCCAACGTTGGCAATCGCCGCCCATTTGCCAGATGTGCCAATGAGTTGGGTCGCCGTCAGTTGGATACGATCAAAAACAAAAGACTGCTTTGCAAACTGGGGGGAAATGTCCGTGCTGCGGGTGTAGGCCAGTTTCAGAAACGTCTTCACGCTGGCCGCATAGCTGATATCGGCGGTGACCGCGGGAGAAGCGATGGATGCCGGCTCGTCGCCGGGGGCAAATGTTCCCGCAAAGCTCCGAGTTTCGTAACCAACCTTTAAATTGCCTTGGATTCGCGGGGTGAAATCGCCGCGCACGCCCACGAATCCTCCGTAAACCGTCGAGGCCGGTGCGGCAGGCTGGGTCGCCAAGTTGGGGTCGGCGAATGCCTGCCCATATCCCAGTTCGACGTAGATTCGCAGCCGTTCCGTCCAAATGTAACTCGAACCAAACGATCCCCTTACTTCTTCGCTGTCGTAGATTCTGACCCCTTGCTCATAATCATAAAAATAGTGGGTCAAGGTCACAAAGAGATCGGTTTTGGCCGATGCGTCGTAGGTGACACGATAATTGTCAGTCCAGACGATTCGGTCTACCTGATCCTGTCCGGAGGCGTTACCACCGCCCAGAACGCTGGAAAGCAACTGGACGGAGTCGCTGCCCGAAATGGCGAAACGTCCCAGGGTGAGATTGACACCGAATTGGGCTCGGTGCTGAGCAGTGTCCAGTTCGGGATTGTTGACATACGAAATCTGGTCGTATCCATACTCAAAGGTCAGGGTGTTGCGCCCCGTATCCCCGTATTGGAGTCGCAATCCGGGGCTGGCGGTCAGGAATATTTCCGACTCAACTGGTCGGAGGGGAATGGAGTTGGTTCCCACGGTAGTGGCGCCTGGAACCCGTGAAATCACATCGCGCTGGGGAATCGCGACCGAGATGCCGTTTACCGTCTCCACGTGAGCGGGTATCCGCACGGTGTAATTGAAGTTGGTCAGATTGTTTTGAGCATCGAAGAACAGATTGGTGCTCAACGTGAAGCCCCCCGGAGATGTCTGCAGATTGGTCGCGCCGGGGAACCGGACCACGCCAAGTCCGGGGATGGTCAAGTCATAGGGCGACGTCTGGTTGACGTAGAGCCTGGTCACCACGTCTTCATTGCCAAAAAAGACGTTGTCCGTGAACCTAGTGGAGAGGCCGAGTTGCGGCTTGAAAACCAGCTTTCCGACGTCGTAGGCAAGCCAGCGTTCAGCAGTTTCCATGAAACCGGAACCCATCAATTGGCATCCGAACGCGAGCAGGAGCACCAAACTCAAGACCGCCCGATGTTTGCGACTACTTACCATGAGTGACTTCAAATCAATTTATCCAGTCTTTCCACATATTTTAACGGCCCGGAGCAACCGGACGAGCGAATTGCCCAGACCGGTTTACCTTCTGGAAAGGCTTCCCGTGTGTAAATCACTTTCCATTTGCCATGCGGTCCAGGCCGTCTCGCCGTTTGGTCCACAATCAAGCGGCAGCCTGCCCCGTCGGCTCTCCTCGCGGTAACGGATACGAGCGGCCGAAGCGACTTGCCCCGAATAATCGTGGCGGCTGCTTTGGCTGCCGCTGCCGCTCCCAGCTCAGAACTTGGGTGTTGGATCCTCTAACGCTCATTGGCCTAGCATTTCTTGAACCGAGTCTTGGTTTCGCACACGCGATAAATGCCGGCTGGCAAAAGTTAGTGGCTGGTTGCCCGCCTCGCCCTACCTTCAACGACATGGTGGTTCTGATCATGGGAGTTTCGGGTTCGGGGAAAAGCACTGTGGGCGGCATTTTGGCGGACCGTTTAGGATGGGTTTTCCGGGACGGCGACGAGTTCCATCCGGCGACCAATGTCTCCAAGATGCGCTCCGGGAACCCGCTGGATGACAATGACAGACGGCCATGGTTACTGGCGATCCAACAATTCATGGATCTGTGCCATCGTGATGGACAATCGTGCGTCATTGCGTGTTCAGCCTTGAAAGCCGCCTACCGGGATTTGTTGCGATGCACTGAGCCGTGGGTCCGATTGGTTCACCTTCACGGCGCTCGCGAGCTGCTGGCAAACCGGATGCTGGCGCGGTCCGGGCACTTCATGCCAGCCGCCTTGCTGGACAGTCAGTTGGCAACCCTTGAGTTGCCAACCGATGCCTTGATTTTGGACATCTCCCCTCCGCCGGAGACGTTGGTTGCACAGATCATTTCGGCTTTTGGCCTCGGCGCTCACCCGTCCTTTCCAGCCAATGAACGTTGAACTGATCAACACGGGGTCCGAGTTGTTGTTGGGCCGAATCCTCAATACGCACTTGCAATGGCTCGGCCGGCGGCTCAGCGATGCGGGCTACCAGATCGCCCGGCAAGTCACCGTCCCGGACACCAGCGAAGCCATTGAATCGGCGATTCGCGAATCCTTGGCGCGGGCCGACATCGTGGTGACCACTGGCGGTCTGGGGCCAACCGGTGATGACCTGACCCGCGAACGGGTAGCCAAACTCCTTGGCCGGAAACTGCTCCCCAACGCGGAAGCGGCCGCCCGGATCCGACATTTCTTCGAGTCTCGTGGACGCCCCACCCCGCCCCGCACCGCGGTCGAATCCTTGGTCCCGGATGGGGCCATCGTGCTACACAATGATCACGGCACAGCGCCAGGGCTGGCTCTCAAGGTTGAACCCAATCCTTTTCGCACTTCCGGGAAATCCGCCCTGCTGATTCTCCTGCCCGGCCCTCCCCGCGAGCTGCACCCCATGTTCCGGGAGCAGGTGCTGCCCATGTTGATGCGCGAGTTACCGCCCGAAATGCCGGGGCAATCGCTTACGCTGCGCACCACGGGCATTGGAGAATCCAACCTGGAAGATTTGCTGGCCAAGCCGCTGGGCAACCTCATTTCCCAGGGGTTGGAACTCGGATTCTGCGCGAAGATCGCCGAGGTCGAAGTCAGGTTTTCCGGACGAGGGGCAGCCGGGATGGAACTCATCGCCGCCGCCGAGGCCATTTCGCTCCCGTTGTTGGGCGACGCCGTGTTCGGCAAGGGGGACGAACTCATGGAAGCCGCTGTCATTCGTGAGGCGGTCCGGTCGGGATCCACGGTGGCGATCGCCGAATCCTGCACCGGCGGCTTCATTGCCCACCGGCTGACCAATGTTCCCGGGGCCTCCGCGGTGCTGCTGGCCGGGGTGGTGAGCTATGCCAATGCCGCCAAACAGGACTTCCTTGGCGTGTCGGGCGAGACTTTGTCGGAATTTGGCGCCGTCAGTGAACCCGTCGTTCGGCAGATGGCAGATGGCGTTCGGCACGCAGCCAAAGCCGACTTCGGCCTTGCCGTGACCGGAATCGCCGGTCCCGGCGGTGGTTCGCCAGCAAAGCCGGTCGGAACGGCGTTCGTAGCATTGGCCGGTCCGGACGGAGTCCAAGTCGTCCGGCAATTGAACCCGTTCGACCGCGAGACCTTCAAATTCGCCACGTCCCAGCAGGCGTTGGATCTGCTCCGGCGAAGACTTCGGCAACTTCCCTCGCGATGACCACCGCCAACAAGGTGACGGTGCTGCGAATCCTGTTGGTGCCGTTCTTCATTTTCCTGCTCCTGAGCTACCGCCAGTCCGGTGACGAGCTCCAGCGTTGGTCCGCCTTGGGCTGCTTCGCCTTGGCGGCGCTGCTCGACGGCGTGGACGGCTACATTGCCCGGAAATATCGCCAAAAGTCGGAACTTGGCGCGGTCCTCGACCCCCTGGCGGACAAGCTTTTGCTTGTTTCCGCCCTCATCATGCTGGCGTTGGAACATCAACGCCTCACGCCATTGCCCATCTGGCTCAACCTGACCGTGATTTCCCGGGATGTCCTGTTGGTGGTCGGATTGGGCCTGATCCATCTCACTGTCGGTGAGGCGCGAGTCCGGCCCCGTTGGACAGGCAAGTGCGCCACCGTGTTCCAAATGGCCGTCGTGTTGTGGTGCCTGCTGAAATGGCCCGCCGGCATCCAACACCTCCTAGCTCAAATCGCCACGGTGCTGACCGCTGTGTCCGGCGGACAGTATATCTGGGACGGACTGCGCCAATTGAGCGCCAGCCCTCGGTCCGGCCCCACGCCCGGCCAAGGCGGCTGACGACTATTTCTTGGACTCATTCGCGCCGTCTGTCGGACCCGGAGTGGGTGCCACCGCGTCCCGGGTCTCGGCAGGAGCCGTTATCGTCTGCACCGAACGCCCCCGATCGGCATAAACCGCGTCATTCGGCGCCAGCGGCTTATGGTAATAGGAGGCGTAGTAGTAGGTCGTGTAGTAGTAGTAGGGATTGTCGATCGGCACGCCGTTGACCACCAAGCCCACGAGCGGCGCCCCCCGCTGGCGAATGGTGTTGATCGCCAGTCGCGCGAAACGGATGGAAGTCCGGCCCGCGCGGACCACGAACAGCAAACCGTCGAGATACGCCGCAATTGAGAAGGTGTCGTCGATCGCCGTCAGCGGTGGACAGTCGAAAACCACATAATCGAATCGTCCGCGGAGCTCCTCGATCAGCTGCTTCGTCTTGGCGCCGAGCAGCAATTCACTGGGATTTGATGGCCGTTCACCGGCCCGCATCAGCCAAAGGTTCTGAACTTGGGTTTCGTGGATGGCCTCCTCCACCCCAAGGCGCCCGTCCAGGACCTCTGACAACCCTCCCTCCAACGGTTGCTCAAAGTAGTTGTGGATGTTGCCCCGACGCAGGTCGGCGTCGATGAGCAGGGTCCGGTTACCCGCCGCGGCGAGGGTGGCCGCGAAATTAGTGGTGAAAGTGGTCTTGCCATCTCCCGGCACCGCCGAGGTGACTGCCAGCATTCGCTTGCTGGCCCCGTCGGGGCCGAGCAGCAACGCCGATCGGACGCCGCGGAGGGACTCCGCGAACATCGTGTGCGGCTTCATCCGGGTCAGCAGCAGGTAGCCCTCCGTGTTGTGACGCTTGTCCACTTCCGGCAGCTGCCCAAGGATCGGTTCTTCCAGTTTCGCCTCAATTTCCTCGGGGTTTTCCAACCGGTCATCCAACCGATGCAGGAGGAACATGATCGCGATGGCCAAACCGAAACCGGCACCGGCGCCGCCGATGATGGTTTGGCCACGCTTGGCATCAACCGGGGCCGCACTGCCAATGCCCGCCTGCACCACCATGAATTCTTCCTCGTCGGTGCTGACCCGGCCCATGGCATCCAGTTGCTGCTTCAAGGTGTCCAGATTGCCTTGGACGCTCTTCTGCTCGGCCTCAAGCCGCAGCAACTGATTTCGGTCGTCAGCCGACTCGAATACGACCGCCCGGATGTCCTCGATGAGTTTGGGATACCCACTCATCCTTGTCTTCAGCGCTGCGATCTGGCTGAGCCTAGCTTCCTCGGCCAACTGAAGCTCAAACTTCAAGTCGGATTGCAGGCGAGCGAGCAATTCGCGCTGCCTCACGACATACGGATGTTTTTCCTTCAGCTCCTTCAGCTTCAGCTCCAAATCCAGCTCGAGGTTTCGGATCGCCTTTCGGATTTCGGAATAACGCGACCCCATGGTGGTCGGTGAGGAACCCGCATCAGCGGAGTCTTCATTCGGCAAATTCGAGACGGTTCTCGGCCCCTTGGTCTGATTGCCCAGTCCCTGAGCCGCCAGCGTCTCCGCCTTGGCGTTCTCGTAAAGCTCGAGCTCGGACTTCAGGCTCTCGTATTCGGATTGGGTTCGGTCCAACCGAGCTTGCGCGGCCAAGCCTGCGTCCAGGACGGACGTGATGTTCCGTTTCCGACGGAAGTCATCCAACGCCTGCTGCTTTTGCTCCAACAGCCGATCGTAGCTCAGGATTTGCTGTTCCACCTGGGCTCGGGTGGTGCTGACCATGCCGCGGCGTTGCTGCTTTTGGAAGTCGACGAACTCGGAGGCCCACGCCGTGACGAAATCCTTCGCGTAGGCGTAATTGGTGCTGTTGACGATCAGGTAGAACATGTTTCCACGGCCTTGCTTGGCGTCCAAGTCGGGCCGCACGAGCGCATTGGTCGCATCGCGGGTCTGCTGTAGTTTTTCCAGAACCCGTTGCACGACCACTTCCGTCTTCATGAGCGCCAGCAACGTTTCGACCGTGGCGCCCGTTTCCTCGAAGCCGGTCTGCAATTGCATCCTGGAGGCCCGGGCAATCGTCGCCGTGGACTGGTATTGGTCCACCTTTGTGACAGCCTGCCAAACCCCGAGGCCGAGGCCGATGGAGGTGAAGACCAGCAACAGCAGCCACCG
>JBIIUN010000028.1:0-19387 GCA_044339945.1 Kapaibacterium sp. (SeqCode) | reverse complement strand
AGGGACTGCTGCGCATCGCGAAGGAGATCACGTCGCCGTGGGTCGGCGTGATGCTGGACACCGGCAACTTCCTCGAAGACCCCTACGACAAGCTGGCGATGGTCGCCCCCAAGGCCGTTTACGTGCAGGCCAAGACCTACTTCGGCGGCGGCGAATGGTATACGCTCAACCTCGACTACCCGCGCATCGCGAAGATCCTGGCGACCGCCGGTTACACCGGCTGGGTCGCGCTGGAAATGGAGGGCAAGGAGAACCCCGACACCGCGGTGCCCAAGAGCATCCAACTGCTGCGGAAGGCGTTCGGGGCGTAACGATCCCGCGGCTTACCGCTGGGCCCGCACCCGCAGGAAGCCGGTTTCCCCAGGCACGGCAACTGTCGCCGACTTCACTGTGCCGTCGCCCGTAATCCCCGGGCCCGCTGGTTGGAAGGCCAAGGGCGCCAGCGCCGCGGCGGTTTCGACCACATAGGTCACGCCGGGTTGGCTGGCCCAGGTCAGCGTGATCTCGTTGGCGCCCGGCTGGGCCAACGCGACCCGGAACACCGAGGTCGCCTCGGTCGGGTTGGTGCCCGCGATGAATTCGTCCAGGTTGCTCCGACCATCGCCGTCGGCGTCGGCGTCCGCGGTCTGGGCAAGGCCGCCGAAGTGGGTTCGTTCCCAGTCGTCGGCCATTCCGTCCAGGTCCGTGTCCCCGGCGGCGACCGTGGGCAGGACCAATCCGAAGACATCGGCGGCCCCGTTGAAATCGCTAGTAACGAGGTCGGAGGCGCCGGAGACAAACGTCGCGAAGCGCCCGTCGTCGCTGAGGCCGGGCGTCGTGGAAAGGAAGTTGGCCGGCCGGCCGGTCGCGGGGTTGGCGCTGAGCAGCGTCGAGCGCCGGGTGGTCAGGTCGTGGAGGAAGGCATCCGCGAGCCCGTTGGCATCGCCGGCAACCAAGTTCGACGCGGTGCTCCGGAAGACAATCCGGCGCCCGTCGCGGCTGATCTGCGGTTGGTTGGCCCCGCCGTTTCCGAGCTGCCCTTGGTCGCCGACGCTGATCAGGCGAAGCACGTTGGCGCCGACGTCCAGGTGGAAGACGTCACTGACCGAATTGGTGTCCTCAATTCCGGTGCGCGCTGCGGGCAGTGCCCCGGCCGTCACGAACACAAGACTGCTACCATCGCGCGAGAAGCGCAGGGGTTCGATCGGCGCGGGGGTGGCAAAATCAAGCGGCGCGGATTCCGCACCGGAGGGCAACTCGCGAAGGATCAGCCGCCGGGGAACACCGGCCGGCAGGCTGATGTAGGCCAGACGATTCCCGGCCGGAGCGACGGCGAAGGACACCACGCGATCAGTGGTGAGGCGACGCGGCAAATCGGTCGCCAGGTCGAGCTCGTAGAGATCCGCCGCGGCGGAAAAGCCCGCGGAGAGGTAGGCCCGCGCCCCATCATCGGTCAGCCCGAACTGGATCACCCGGCCTTGGATACCCGTCAGGCCACCCGGAGTATCCCGGCTCAGCAGGCGCGTGCGTTTCTGGGCCGGCTCCCGCAACAGCAGGTTGTTGCCGGTAGAACCGGCGGATGGCCCGGATACGAGGTCACGGGCGGCGGACAGGAAAAACACGCGCTGACCGTCCGCGGACATCAGGGCCTGGCTGCTGCCGCGCGAGCTGCTGCTCGCGTCCTCGCCATCCTTCGCGCTGACGAGCACGACGGTGCCGGCCTCAAGGTCGGCCAGGAATACGTCCTCGAGACGGTTGGTGTCCCCGGGCGCCAAGTTGTCCGCGACGCTGGAAAACAGGACCAGGCGGCCGTCGGGCGAGATTTGCAGGGGTGTGCTCGTGGCGTTCGCGTAAGCCCCGCCCCAGCCTCGGCTGACCAACCGGGTTTCCCCGGTCTGACGATCATGGCGGAAGACGTCCCGCACGCCGTTCGTGTCGCCCGCCAAAACGTCCGACGCCAGGGAGGCGAAGACGACGAAACGCCCATCCTGCGAAACCCATTGCCCCAACGTGGAACTGGACCCATCCGGCGTCGTCGGGTTGGCGGTGTCCGCCGCCACCGAGACAGTGGTCAGCGCTCCCGTCCCAAGGTCGGCGAGAAACACGTCGAACGTCTGATTCTCGTCGGCTTGCCGGCCGAGGATCATTTCGCTCTGGAACAGCAGTTGCCGGCCGTCGGCGCTGAATTCCGGGAACGGCAGGTCGTAGGCGAAATCGTCCGGCCCAACCGGGGCGACATAGGTTTGCCCGATCGCCAACGTCCGGACGACCAGCCGGTAATCGCCGTCCGCCATAATGTCGGTGCCGGGCACCGCACTGGTGGTCAGGAAGGCGAGCTGCTTCCCATCGGCGCTGAGGACTGGCGCCTCCGACGTCGCCGGTTCGCCGCCCCCTGGCGGCACCGTCGCCTGGAACGACTCGATGGAGCGGAGTCCGATGTCCGGCTGCCACAGGCGGATGACGGGGCTCGGCAGTTCCGTCCGCGCCTCAAAGGCCAGCGTCCGCCCATCCGCGCTCATCACCGGACCGCTGGCGTCGTCGAAGGAAAGCAGCTGTGCCCCCGTTACCGTGGCAGAAATCTGGGCGTTGGTCCCGCCCGCCAAATCGAACCACCAGATTCCGTCCACGTCATCGCCGGAACCACCGGTGTTGATCCGGAAGGCGAGGTAACGCCCATCCGCGCTGAGGACGGGGTTGAACGTGCGCACGGGTAGCCGGTTGGTCGGAATCTGGGTTCCGGAAACCACAATTTGCCGCAGTGGGCCGCCCGCCTTGGACCACACGAAGAGGTCCGTGACGTTGCCGGGGTTGGGCGGGGTCACCAAGTCCGTTGCCACGCTGCGCCACACGACCGTGGAACCGTCGTCGCTAATGACCGCACCGGACGCCCCGGCGTTGCCCGCCCCGTCACCGCCCGCCCGGCTGCTGAGCCTCACGGTGGATTTCGCCGCCAGGTCCCGCAGGAAAATGTCGGTGGCCCGATTGGTGTCGCTTCCCGCCACGAGGTCGCTGGCCATGCTTTCAAACAGCACGAACCGGCCGTCGGCGGAAATCTCCGCGGCCGTCGCCACGCCGTCGCCCGCCCCGGCGCCGTCCGCCCGGAGCGACACCGATTCGGTGAAAGGCGCACCCTGCGGAGGTAAGTGCCGGACAAACACATCGAAGCCTTGGTTGAGGTCCGGGATCGTCGGGTCGTTGGCCTCGCTCAGGAAGGCGATGCGCCGACCGTCGGCCGAGACCGTTGCACCGAGGGAATGGCCGGCACCCGGAAGGTCATTGGTGCCAAATCGGCTGACCAACTCCGTCTGCGCGGACGGCAGATCGCGGCGAAACACGTCCAGCCATCGGCCATCGACGGGCACAGCGGTCAGGTCCGGCGCGTCGCTGACGAAAATGACCTGCCGCCCATCGGCGGTGAGTGTCGCCCCGGAGGAACTCCCGGCCGCCGTCCGGGCACCCGTGAACACGACCCCGCGGCGCGACAGCAGCTCGGGCGGGGCGGCGGCGAGCAACACAGTGATCGGCAGCAACAGGCCGGCGAAGCAGACACGGGTAAGCATGGCGACAATGGATTTGATTTTGCCTGCCCGGCGCCGACGCAAAACAGCCCGGAAGCAGGTTGGATGCGGATTGTTTCAATACGTAAACAAGGCACTGAAACTGACGCAAGCGAAAGTTTACACCCGAGAACACTTCGCGCCGCCCGCGGCCGGTCCGGGCAGATTCGACCCGCCGGGCGGTGGCTAAGGCCGCGGAGCCGGGACGGAAGGCGGGCGGGTTTCCGCCACCAATTTCACCGCGCCGCTCTGGGCGTCGTAATGCCACCGCATGCCCGTGGGCGCGGCTGGGGGCGCCTGCAAGTAGTGCTGCTGGACCAGTTCGTTCAGGTCGCGCGGGAATCGGTCCTCCATGGCGTTGAACTTCTGGATGGCCGAGGTGAGTTCCGCGGCGGTGATCGTCTTCTCGGCGAACTTCTTCGCCTTGCCCTGGGCCGCGAGGTAGTCGAGTGGCGCCGTGGCGGGATTGCCGGCACCCGAGGGTTCGTCCGGGGACTTCTTGGCTTGGTCTTTCTTGCCACACCCGAGCAGGGCGACGGCGGCGAGCAGCGCGGGGAGCCAACGGGATTTCATGCGCCGACGCTAACCGCGGCCGACTTGGAAACAAGCGCCTGCACGCCCCTCAGTTCACGGAACGGCGGTGCCCGTTCCCGGGCGGAAGTCCTGTTGCTCGACCTCGAACCGGCCGTGAAAGCGGGAGAACACCTTGCGCCCGCTGACCCGGGTGTTGAGCCGCGAGTTTACCCAGGTGCCGTCGGCCAGTCGCTGGCGGCCGAGTTCGAGATCCAGCCGGTCCAAGGAGCCGACCACGCCGCCCCAGAATGAAAACTCCCGGCTCAGGTGGGCGTCCACCTTCACCAACTCGGCTTCCTCGGCGTCGATCCACAGGTGGCCGGTCAGCAACCCGAGGACACGGTCGGCGATTTCCTTGGCGTCCCGTTGGGCCAGTGGCTCGAAGCGCAGCCGATAGGTGCGGCGACCTTCGATCTCCTCGGAGCCTTCCAGCGTGTAGGCGAAACGCCGGATCAGCTTTTCGTCGAGGTAATCCACGTTGGAACGCCGGCTGCGGTCGGAGCGGGTGGTGTAACGCCGGCGTTGGCCGGACTCCTCCTCGTCTTCCCGGGCATGGTCGCGCGCGGAGACTTCCCGGCCGTCCACCCGGAGCAGGCGCACGGACTGCTCGAAGCCGCGGAGCTCGACCTCCTGTTCCTTGACCTTGCGTTCGGTCAGGGCGCCCTTGGCGTCAAACTGCTCGGCCGTGGTCCGCCGCAGGAACGTGATGCGGGCAGTGGCGAGGCGGTTGGAGTTGGCGCGGCTGCGTTCGATGAACCGCGCGATGATCGCGTCGGCATCCGGTTCCGCCGCACGCGCGAACGGCAGCCACAAGAGGCAAACCACGAGAAGGACCGGCAGACGCATGGCGTTTCGCTAGCCTGCTTTTCCGGGGCCGTCAAATCGGCGCGCGGCCCGGCCGTCGGCCTTCGCCCTTGTCAGCCTGCCCCCCGTCGCCATGCTCCGCGCCTCAATATGCTCAAGGCTGGCATCGTTGGTTTGCCGAACGTCGGCAAGTCCACCCTCTTCAACGCCGTGACCCGCACCCGCAAGGCGCAGGCCGCGAACTACCCGTTCTGCACCATCGACCCGAACGTCGGCGTGGTCACCGTGCCCGACGAACGCCTCTCCGTGCTCCAGAAGATCGCGAAGACCACCGTCGTCATCCCCGCCGCCATCGAGTTCGTGGACATTGCCGGCCTCGTGAAGGGCGCCAGCGCCGGCGAAGGCCTGGGCAACAAGTTCCTCACCCATATCCGCGAGGTGGACGCCATCGTGCAGGTCGTCCGTTGCTTCGAGGACGCGGACATCCACCACGTCGCGGGCAGCGTGGACCCCGTCCGCGACATCGAGACGATCACCACGGAGCTCGTCCTCGCCGACCTGGAATCGGTGAACAAACGCCTCGAAAAAGTCGCCAAGGACGCCAAGCGCGGCGACAAGGCGGCGGTCGCCGAACAGGCGGTGCTCCAGAAGCTCCAGCCGCATCTCGATGCCGGCAAACCCGCGATCACCCTCGAGCTGTCCGCCGAGGACAAGGCGCTTTCCCGGACCTTCTGGCTGATGACCGACAAGCCGACCATCTTCGCCTGCAACGTGAAGGAAGGCGACCTGGCGACGGCCGAAAGCAATCCCTACGTGCTCAAGGTCCGCGAATACGTGCAGCACCACCTGGCCTGCGAGGCCGTCGTCATCTCGGCCCAGATCGAGAGCGATCTGGTGGACCTGGCCCCGGAAGAGGCGAAGGAATTTCTCAGTGCCCTTGGCGTGAGCGAGTCCGGGGTCGGCGGCCTGATCCGTGCGACCTACCATCTGCTCGGCTTGCGGACCTACTTTACCGCCGGCGAAAAGGAGGTCCGCGCCTGGACCATCCACGTCGGCGACACCGCCCCGAAGGCGGCTGGCGTCATCCACAGTGACTTCGAACGCGGCTTCATCAAGGCCGAGACGGTGGCCTACAAGGCCCTGGTGGAGTGCGGTTCCGTGGCCGTCGCCCGCGAAAAGGGCCTCTACCGGATGGAAGGCAAGGAATACGTCGTGGCCGACGGCGACGTGCTGCTGTTCAAGTTCAACGTGTAGGCGCTCGACGGCGAACGTCCCGCCATGAACCTCACGCCGCCGGAATGGGATGCGGTTGCGCGCCTGCGGGAAGTGTTTCTCGAAGGCCAGCCGCAGCGGCGGGCCTACTGGAAGTCGGAGACCGACCTGTCGGCCTACGACCAGACGCTCGGCGAACGCATCGGCTGGAAATGGGATTCGGTGCTGGCGGAACTGGCCGGCCGCGGATGGAAACCGCCGGCCGGTCCGGTGGTGGACTTCGGCTGTGGCAGCGGGGTGGCCGGGCGCCGGGTGGTGGCCGCGTTCGGTGTCCGCCATTTCAGTGCCTTGCGGCTGCACGACCGCTCACCGTTGGCCGAGTCGTTCGCGCTCGGCCGGGCCCGGGCGGCGTTTACCCAACTGGCCTGTTCCCGGCTGGACAACGCGGAGCTCGACGGTGATTCCCCGCTCGGCACCTTGCTGGTCAGCCATGTCCTCAGCGAATTGCCGGAACGCGACCGGCAGCAGTTGGTCCGCCTCGCGCGGCGCGCGGACGCGGTGCTCTGGGTGGAACCGGGAACGCAGGCGGACAGCCGGGCACTGGTGGCCGTGCGCGAGGCCCTGCGGGATGACTTCGAAGTAATCGCCCCGTGTTCGCATTGCGACGCCTGCGGCTTGCTCACACCGGGCCGGGAGGGCGATTGGTGCCACCATTTTGGTAAGCCGCCCTGGGAAATCTTCGCCGATGCGGCCTGGGCCGATTTCGCCCGGCGGCTGGGCATCGACCTGCGGAGCCTCCCTTACAGCTTCCTCGTGCTCCAACGACGCGGCCTGCCGGCCCCGGCGGTTTCGGTTGCCGGACAGTCGCGCACGCTGGGGCTGGCCCGGATCTACAAGGGCTACGCCAAGATTCTCGCGTGCGACGCCACCGGCGTGGCGGAGGTCACGCTGCAGAAGCGGGAGGCGCCGGACCTGTTCAAGGCATTCAAGGACGGGGAGGCGGCTGCCTTTCAACGCTGGCAGCGCGACGGCGACCGGGTGCTGCCGGCCGATTGATCCCGGGACGCGGCCGGGAGGAATTTCCGGGGCAAATTCCGTTTGGAGCGGCGAAGGTGGCGATGAATGCTTCCGCCACCGATCCCAGTGTCCGCTCACCTGCCACCAATTTCCCCATGAGTTCCCCCTCCCCGATTACCGTTACCTTGCTGGGCGCTGCCGGCGACGTCACGGGTTCCGCCTATCTCGTCGACACCGGTTCCGCCCGGGTGCTGGTCGATTTCGGCCTGTTCCAAGGCTCCCGGGAATGCGAGGCCCAGAACGTCCTGCCGCCGCAACTCGAGGTCGCCCGGCTGGACGTCGTGCTGCTCACGCACGCGCACCTGGACCACACCGGCCGGTTGCCGTTGCTCACGAAGGCGGGCTACGCCGGACCGGTGCTCGGCACGCCGGCGACGCTCGAACTGGCGGAACTGGTGCTCCGGGACGCGGCCAAGGTCCAGGCGGCGGACTTGGAACGCCGCCGCCGGCACCAGCCGGCTTCCGCGCCGGAGCTGGAGCCCCTTTACCTGCTGGAACACGTCGAGGCGATCCTCGCGCTGATGCGACCGGTCGGCTACGTCGAGCCGGTTGAAGTGGCCCGCGGGGTCCGGGCGCGGTTCATCGAGGCCGGGCACATGCTGGGTTCGACCAGCATTCAGCTCGAAATCGCCACGCCCGACGGCGTGAAGCGAATCGTGTTTTCCGGCGACCTCGGTCCCAAGGGGGCTCCCATCCTGCGCGACTACGAGACCTTTCAGCACGCGGACCTGGTGTTCCTCGAATCCACCTACGGCGACCGCGACCACCGCCCCTTCGCGGAGACGACCCGTCAGTTCCAGGAGATCATGCAACGCGCCATCAGCCGCCGGGCGAAGGTGCTGGTGCCGACTTTCGCCATCGGCCGGGCGCAGGTGATGCTGACGATCCTCGCGTCCATGTTCCGGGCCAAACAACTGCCGCCGGTGCCCATCTTCCTCGACAGCCCCATGGCGATCGAGGCGACCCGCATCTTCCGCGAGCATCCCGAACTCTTTGACGAGGAGATGACCGCGCTGATTTCGGAGCAGCCGCTGGAAGCGGACCTGAAGACGTTGACTTTGTCGCAGTCGGCCGACGATTCGCGCCGGATCAACGACGCGCCCGGGCCGTGCGTGGTGCTCGCGGGTTCGGGCATGTGCAACGCCGGGCGGATTCTCCACCACTTGCGGCACAACCTCGCCAGTCCCGACACCGCGGTCGTGATCGTCGGCTACCAAGGCCACGGCACGCTGGGTCGCCGGTTGGTGGATCGGGAACGGGAAGTGCGCATCTTCGGCGAGTTCATTCCCGTGCGCGCCCAAGTGCACACCCTGGGCGGGTTCAGCGCCCATGCGGGGCAGACCGAATTGCTGAAATGGTTCGCCGCCGTCGCTCCGTCCCGGCCCAAGGTGGTCCTGACCCACGGTGAAGATCGCGGCCGGGAGCCCTTGGCGACACTGATCCGCGAACGGCACGGGCTGGAACCGATCCTGCCGCTGCTGGGCGACGTGATTACGGTGTGAACAGCAAGGCCGGGCCGCTCACTTCGCCCCGCCGAACGACAGGTGTTTCCAGCAGTAGCCGACGATCCCGCCGCCCACGGCCGTGATGGCCAGCATGCCCAGCCCGCTCAACGGCTGGCCGTAGAGGAAGAAGCCGCCGGCAAAGATCAGCGCCCAGATGCCGGCGGTCGCCGCGGCCGAGGCGAGGAGGCCGATCGGCAGGTCGGACTTCATCTTGGGATCGCGGAGCTGTTGGCGTTCGTGTTCCGCCCGGTCGAGCACGTAACGCCAGCCCGGGCCGCCGGGCTGGATGCGCCGGTAGAACTCGCGGAGCTTGTCCTCGTCCGTGGCCTTGGTCACCAAAGCCACCAAGATCCACGCGGCGGTGGTCACGCCCACGCCCCAGATCATCTGGGCCACTCCGGACGGCGGCGAGCCGCCGGATTTCTTCCAGACGAAGAACAGCACGGCCATCGCGAAGGAAACCACCATCGCGGTGATCTCGGCGGCGGCGTTCACCCGCCACCAGAACCAGCGCAACAACATGAGCAACCCGGTGCCGGCGCCGACCTGAAGCAGCAATTCAAAGGAGCTGAGCGCGTCCTGCAGCACCAGTGCCACGGCGCACGACACCGCCATGAGGCCGACCGTCGCGAACCGGCCAAACCACACCATCTGCCCCTCGGTGGCGTTGGGATTCATGAATCGCCGATAAACGTCGTTCACCAGGATGCTGGAGCCCCAGTTCACCTGCGTGGACATGGTGCTCATGTAGGCGGCGATCAGGGAGGTGACGACCAACCCCAGCAGGCCGGCGGGCAGGCGGGTGAGCAGCGCCGGGTAGGCCAGATCATGCGCGATTTGCTGCTCCGGCATCTTCGGGAACGCGGAACGGAGGGAACTCACCCCGCGGGCCGCCAGGCGGGTGGCTTCATCCACCTTTTCCTCGCCCCCGGCGCGGCTGATGGCCGTCTTGGCCGCGGTCACTTTCTCGGGCGGGTCCATCGGATAAATGATCAGGGACGCCAACGCGACGAGGATCCAGGGCCACGGCCGAAGCGCGTAGTGCATGATGTTGAAGAACAGCGTGGCGCCGACGGCATGGGCCTCGGACTTCGCGGCGAGCACCCGCTGGACGACATAACCGCCGCCGCCCGGCTCGGCGCCGGGGTAATAGGCGGACCACCATTGGATCAGGAGCGGGAACAGGAAAACCGCCAGGAACGCCTCGCTGTGGATCTCGCCGAAGTCGGGGACCATCGCCAGCTTGGGCACCACGTCGGGATGGGCGACCAGCTTCGCCAAGCCCCCGACTTCCGGCAGGCCGACGATGAAATGCGCCGCCCACACCGAGCCCACCATCGCCACGACAAACTGCACCAGGTCGGTCAGCAGCACGCCGGTGAGCCCGCCGACCATGCTGTAGGCCACGGTGATCACCGAGGCGATCAGGATGCTCTGGAGCGGGGTCAGGCCGAGCAGCACGCCGCCAATCTTGATGGCCGCCAGCGTGACGTTGGCCATGATCATCACGTTGAAGAACACGCCGAGGTAGATGCCGCGGAAACCGCGGAGAAACGCGGCCGGCTTGCCGGAGTAGCGGAGTTCGTAGAATTCGATGTCGGTCAGCACGTTGCTCCGGCGCCACAGCTTGGCGAAGAGGAACACCGTGGTCGTTCCCGTCAGCAGGAACGCCCACCAGACCCAGTTCCCGAAGACGCCGTCGCGGCGCACGATGCCGGCCACGAGGTTGGGCGTGTCGGTGGCGAAGGTCGTCGCGACCATCGAGGTGCCCAGCAGCCACCACGGCATGGAACGACCGCTCAGGAAGTAGCTGTTATAGTCCTTGCCGGCGCTCTTGCCGACGAACAGGCCGATGGCGAGGTAAACGGCGAAGGCCGCCGCCATGATGATCCAGTCAATCGAGGTCAGGTGCATTGCGGAGGAATTGTTTGCCGGCGCCCAGCAGAGCAAAAAAAGTCGGCCGTCACCAAGCCGAATGTCGGCCACCGCAATGAGGGATTTCATGCCTCCCGGATGAATCCAACCGGTGAATTCCTGCGCGGACGGGACGTCGGAGAGCGACGTCTCCGGGAAAGGAAGCCCACTTGAATCGTCCACGCGTCGCCTGGTTTGTCTTCGCCGCCCTGCTCGTCGCCGGGTTGGCCGGGCTGGTCTGGAAGTCCGCGTTCCGCCCGGCTTGGCGGCTGCCGGATGGCACCCGCCTCACCTTGGCCGGCATCACCTACGGCACAAATCATCCGTCGCCGCTCAAGCATGTCTGGGAACGTTGGCCGCTGCCGGCGTCGGTCGCCGGGTGGCTTCCTTCGGAAGGCTGGCCCGTGGACCGGCCGGGGTTTGGGCCGGAACTGCGAATTTGGTTTCGCACCGACCCCAACCCGGCGCCCGCTGAAGGCTACCGCTGGGACCTCACGGACGAGGCGGGCCTGACGGTGGCGGATTTTGGTGCCCTGCAACTCGGCGCCACCAACGGCGCGACGGGCCTACGCCTGGATTTCGGGGCGTTTCCCCGCCAGGGCAAATCCCTTCGTCTCGTCGGCCGTCACTTCGACCCGACGAATCAGGCTTATCAGCCGGTGCTGGAACTGGAACTGCCCAACCCGCGTCCGCGGCCCGCGGGCGCGGATGCCGGCCCGGTCCCGGCGCTGCCGCAGACGGCACGGGACGGTCCGTTGGAATTCACCTTGGTCGCCTTCGAGACGGGGCTGGCCCGGCATTCCGGGTTCGCGCGGACACCGGCTCCGCCCGGCGAGGAGCCCACGGCACGCCTTGATTTCCTGGCCCGGAGCAACGGCGTGCCGAACCGGGACTGGTTTCCGCTCAATGTGCGGATCGCGGACCCCGAGGGGCACGCCCTGAGCAGCTATCCGATCGATTGGCTGGGCTCGCAGAACGGCTGGGTCCTGAAGGTGCAGTCGGCGCCCTGGGCCATCCAGGCGTGGCGGCTACGTGTGGAGTTTTCCCGGAACAACGAGTTTGCGCCGGGGGAATTGGTGAAGTTCAGCGGCCTCCGCGTGGGTGGCCAGGCCGGCGTGGCCGTGGATCAACGCGGCCGGGTCGGCGAACGCGAGGTGGAGCTGCGGTTCCTGCGTTTCGGCAAACCGCAGGACTGGGAATGGAAGGCCGACGCCCGCCTCGTCCGGCGCGAAACCGGCGTCAGCCTCACCTTGGTCGAGGCCCGGGATCAGCGCGACCGCAAGCTCTGGCGGCACCCGCGACACCTGACGTTTCGGGCCTGGCCCGACAGCGAGACGGTGGACCTAACCTTCGCGGTTCACTCCAGCCGGTTCGGGGAATTCGTGGCGGAACCCACGGATGTCCGGCGCCGGTGACGCGACTGGCCCGGACGCAGGCGCTCAGTTGGCCAGCGCGGCGGTCCGGCCCCGGGGCGCGGAGGAATACTTCAGGAAGCTGTCGAGAAGGAGCTGCACGCCGAAGTTGTTCACGCCGGAACCGAAGAACACCGGGCTCAGCTTGCCGGCCAGCACCTGCGGGTGATCGAACTCGGCGCCGGCCAGCTCGATCATCTCGATCTGCTCACGCACGGTGGCGTAGGTGTGTTCGTCGAGCTTCTCGCGCACCAAGGGGTCGTCGAGGCCGGTGACGTTGACGGCCGCGCGATACTTGCCACCGACGACGCGTTCGAAGAGGTGGACCATTTTCTCCGCCCGGTCATAGACGCCGCGAAAGTCGGCACCGTTGCCGAGGGGCCAGTTCATGGCGCAGGACTTGATTCCAAGGACCGCCTCCAGCTCATCCATGAGCGAGATCGGATCCCGCGCCGGCCGGTCGAGCTTGTTCATGAAGGTGAAGATCGGCACGCCGCGCCGGGCGCAGACCTCGAAGAGCTTGCGCGTCTGGTTTTCCACGCCCTTGCCGGCGTCGATCACCATGATGACGGCGTCCACGGCCGTGAGCACGCGGTAGGTGTCCTCCGAGAAATCCTTGTGGCCGGGCGTATCGAGCAGGTTCACGCGGAAGCCGCCGTATTCGAACTGCAGCACGGTGGAGCTGATCGAGATGCCGCGCTTCTTCTCCAGCTCCATCCAGTCCGAGGTGGTGGCGCGCTGGTTCTTGCGCGCGGTCACGGAGCCGGCGAGCTGCACGGCGCCGCCGTAGAGCAGCAGCTTTTCGGTGAGCGTCGTCTTGCCGGCATCGGGATGCGAGATGATCGCAAACGTGCGCCGGCGCTGGATTTCTTCCTGCAAGGTCACGAGGAAGCCGAGGCTAGCAAAGCGCCGGCGGGAAAACAAAACCGGACATTGCGGGATGCCGACAGGCCGGATCGCCGGCGGCCAGAGGTCACGGTTGGGTGACGGACCGGAGTTCTTCGGCGAAACGCTCGACAGAAGTGCTCCCGGGGAAGTATTGGCACTGGAACGGCTAAGCCGAATCCAAGCCATGGTTCACTATCAGCTCAAAGGCGTGACGATGCCCCTCGATTTCGGGCTGCGGACCGGCTTGAACACGATCGGGCGGAATCCGACCAACGACTTTTGCATCCACGAGGCCAGTGTCTCCAGCTTCCACGCTGAACTCACCGTGCTCGAGGACGGGAGCGGGGTGCTGGTGCGCGACCTGCAATCTACCAACGGAACCTTCGTGGACGGCCAGCCGGTCGAGGAGGCGCATTTGCAGCCCGGTCAGGCGTTGCAATTGGGCTCCATCGAGCTCCGGCTCGAAGCTCGGCAAATCAGCATCGTGGTGCCCGCGGTTCCGACTCCGGCCACCGTTCAGCCCGCTGGGGTCGCCGCCGTGCTGGAGGATGGCCAACTGGGCTGTTCAAGGGACCCGAATTTGCCGGCAACCCATGCGGCCACGGAAGGCTGCCAGGCCGTGATCAAATGCCCCGGCATCTTCAACGCCGCCTCGATGCGGGCGGTAAAGCTCTCCGGGGGCAAGGCCGGCGTGCTGTTCTTCTGCCCCGACTGCAACGCGAAGTGCCGGCCCATTCCCGGCGGCCAGGGCTCGAACCAGAAGAAGAAGAGCCTGTTCTCGCGCCTGACGCAGACCATCCATCTCGGCTGGAAGAAGTAGCCGGCCAACGAAAGTCGACCCGCTTCGCCGCCGAGGTCAGCCGTGCGTCGCGAATCGCCGCAGGTTCTTCAACGCCACGGCGAACGGCTTGGGCAACGGCGCTTCGATCCGCAACAGTTCGCCGGTGGCCGGATGCGGCAACTCCAGACGCCACGCGTGCAGGGCGAGGGTTCGGATCAACGGGGTTTCCACCACGCCCGGGGCCAGGCGGTAGCCGCGCTTGAGCCGGGAGAGCAGCAGGGGTTCGCCTCCATACTGGGCGTCACCGCAGATGGGGTGCCCCAGATCCTGCAAGTGCACCCGTAGCT
The DNA here is from genome assembly GCA_044339945.1 of Kapaibacterium sp. (SeqCode). Lineage (GTDB taxonomy): Bacteria > Verrucomicrobiota > Verrucomicrobiia > Limisphaerales > UBA9464 > CAIWAH01. The sequence goes on along the minus strand of JBIIUN010000028.1, from coordinate 5,338 downwards.
GGTGGGTCCGGCCGGTCAGCGGCCGGCATTCCACCAGCGAGCAACCGGCGAAACGTTCCGCGACCCGGAAGTGGGTGACCGCCCGCTTGCCTTGCCCGCTCACCGCCATCAGTCCCGGCTTGAACCAATGCGACGCGAGCCGGTTTTCCACCGTGAACTCGTTGCGCTCCGGATTGCCCAGCACGAGGGCCAGGTAAGTCTTCTTGGGAATCTCCGAGCCAAAGTGATTGGCCAACTGGACAAGTGCCTCCCGCGTCTTGGCCAAGAGGAAAATGCCCGTGGTCTCGAAGTCGAGCCGGTGGGCGTTGGCCAGGTAGGTGATGCCGTGCTCGGCCGCCCACGGCTTGCCGGCGGCCACGCCGTCGTGCAGCAGGCGCATCAGGTTGGGCCGGCCCGAGTCGTAACGGTCCGGGGAAGACAAAAGCCGGGCCGGCTTGTCGAGGGCGAGCACTTCGGCATCCTCGAACAGCACCGGCACCGGCCAGGATTCGCCGGTCGCCGGCGACGAGAGGCGGATCACCCGCGGGGTGGCAGGCATGGGCAGCTCACTGCTCCGCGCCTTCGGCCTTGAGCAATTCCGCCAATCCGGACTTCTGGAACTCGCGGCCGGCCCATTCCTGGAAGGCCAACGACTTGCGCTGCTGGCGTTGCTCCTCCAGAAACGTGTTCAAGCCGGCCTTGAGCGTGGCCTCGTCGACGGGCTTGCGCTCCTTCAGGAACGCGACCAAGCCGCCGTCGGCCGAAGGCTGGAAGGGGCTGGCGGTGCCGGCCTTGAGCTGGAACACCGCGCTCTTGATGGCGTTGGCATTCAGCCGCGGGTCCAGGCCCGGGATCGCCTCGGCGGTCAGGGTGAACGGGGCCAACTCGACGACGGCGGCCTGCCGCTCGGCGGCGATGGCGGCGAAGGCCTTGCCTTGCGCCAGGCCATTGGTCACCGCGATCGCAAAGGCTTCGCCGGCGCTCCGGGCAGCCTCCTGGGACTTGAAGCGGCGGTAGTCTTCCATCACGCGGGACTGGATCGTGGCAAAGGCCGGAATTTCGCTGGGAACGGTCTGCGTCAACGCCGCCACGACGACGCCGGTGGTGCCGCGCATCGGCAACGTGATGGGTTTCTCGTTGGAGAGCTTGGCAACTTCCTGTCCGAGCGTGGTCAGGTCTTCCAGGCCAGCCGGGCGGCCGGAGTCGGTGAAGGGCTCGGTATTGGCGACCTTGAGCTGACGGTTCAGCGCCTCGTTGATGAGGTTGGCTGGGGTCATCGGCTTCACACGGTAGATCGCGTTGGCGAATTCGGTCGCCTTGGCGTTGGCCAGTTCGAGGGCCCGCTGGGTAACCATGTCCTGCTGGAGCTGGGCGATGGCCGCCGGTTTGGTCAGGGGCTGGCCCTGCGCGTCGGTGAAGGTCTCGGCGCCGCGCTGGGTGTAGATCTGCTCGATGCGGTTCGTCAGGTCGGGAATCTTGGCGAGGTCCGCGGTGGCCTCGGCGGTAAAGCTGGTCGCCTCGAAGCGGACATAGCTCAGCACGCGGCGCTCCGGGATGCGGTAAACCGCGAGCCGGTTGCTGTAGAAGGAACTGAGGGCGGCGGGGTCCAGGTTGACCGAAGCGAGGTAATTGGACGTCGAGAACTGGACGAGGCTGACGGCCAGGGTTTCGTTCTCACGCTGAAATTCAAGGGCGGCTTCCCGCGGAGTGACCAAATCGCCGGCGACCCCGACGACGTCGGCCAAGTGGCCGCGGACGACCTGGAGGCGGACCCAATCCACGAAGTCGCTCTCGGTGAACCGCTCACGCGAGGGATTGAGGCGGGTTTCCACGAATTTCTGGAAGGTGACCGGGCCCTTCTCGTCGCGGAGATTCAACCGGATCCACGCGGCGACGGCCGCATCCCCGACCTCAATGCCCAGATCCTTGGCCCGCGCCTGGAGGAGCACGTTGAAGTAACGCTCCTGCTTCAGGTCGAAGCCCTGCTGCTTGGCCCGGGCGTTGTCGTAGCCTTCGCCCAGGCGCAGGTAACCGCCGAGGCGGGCGAGCCGGTCCGCAGCGACCAGCTCATTCCGGCTCAGGGGCCGGCCATCGATGCTGCCGTAGTTGCCGCCTCCCCCCGCCTGCTCCAGCCGGGAGCTCGGATTGAAGTAGGCGACAAAGCTGATGATCACGGCTGCGCTGATGAAATACCAAAGCAGCTTCTGATGTTTACGAATATGGCCCGTCATGATGAGAACCCCGGATAAATAGGCGCGGAACCTAGCGGCCCCGCAAAAACCCGGTCAAAGGCAAAAGCAGACTCAATTCACGGCCGCCGGCCGGAAAATCCCGCTCCGGCCCCGGTGAATCGGCGGGGAATCAGGGCAGGCGGCTAGTTTCGCCGGGTCCGGATGAGCGTGGGGCGCGACCGGAAATCTTCCGCCAACTCGGTCGCGTCATCGTCCAGCGTCGGGTCGGTCGGCAGACTCAGGTCGAGGTCCCGCAGGTCGCGCGCGAGTTCGTCGGCGGAAGCGGGGCGGTCGTCGGGATTCTTGGCGAGCAACCGGGCCACGAGCCGGGCGAGCCCGGGATTCACCGTCGCGGGCAGGTCCGGTGCCGGCTGTTCCCGCTGCGCCCGCAGCAGGTCCTTGGCGGATTCCGCCACAAACACGGGCCGACCAGTGAGCGCAAACCAGGCGACGCAGCCGAGCGAGTAGAGATCGGCGCGGGCATCGGCCTCGGCGTCGCCGCCGGCGAGTTCGGGGGCCATCCATTCCGGGGAACTGGTCAGGAGGTCGCCGGCCGAACCGGACCGCGCCTGGGCAAGCGATTCGCGCACCACGGCGAGCCCGAAATCGAGCACCTTGACCACCTCCCGGTGCAATCCCTGCCGGGTGAGGAAAAGATTTTCGGGCTTCAGGTCGCGATGCACCAGCCCCAGCGAATGGGCCTCGGCCAAGGAATCACACGCCTCAAGCAGCCACCGGACGACGCGGGCGGAAGGCTGCGGCCCGAAGCGTTCAATCACCCGGTGCAGTGGCAGCCCGCGCAGCAGCTCCATCACGTAGAAGATCTGCCCGTCGTCGGTCCGTCCGTAATCGAACACCGGCACCGTGTGGGCGGAGGTCAGGCGGGCGGCGAGTTTGGCCTCCTGCTGATACCGGGCCAGCGTGCGTTCCAGCTGCTCCGGGGAGCCGGCGTGCTGGCGCAGGAGGGCGGCGCTCACCAGCTTGATCGCGGCCGGCCTGGCCAACGTGCGGTGGCTCGCCTGCCACACCTCGCCCATCCGCCCCTGCCCGAGCCGGCGTTCGAGCTGGTAGGAGCCCAGTTCCTGGAGTTCCCCGCGGGCGGTCGCCAGCTGTTTCGCGATGGTTTGCATCCGGCGCCGCTCCCGTTCGCGGTGGATCACGATGGCAACCGCCACGATCGCGCAGGTCCACGTCGCGGTGTTCGCCACGATCATGCGGCGGGCCAGCTGCGGCGGCGCATGACCGCCGGCCTGACCGGTCACGATCAGGACCGCGAGGACGAAGGGGGCGATGAGGCTGGAAAAGACCAGCAACGCGTAATGCAGCATCGGCGGCGCCGCCACGAGCAGCGCGAAGAGCAGGATGATGATGCCACCCCAGGTGGGGCGCACCGAGACCGGGAACGGGCCAGCCAAGGTGTGGGCGTTGAACCAGGCCGAAACCGTGGCGTGGGCGATGAACAGTGCCGCCGCGGCCGCCAGCACCCAGGCCGGCCGCCGGCGGTAATGGGCCAGGGCCGCCACCCCGAGACAGGCGAAAACGAGCACCAGCAGGTAATCCGCCGGCGCGGCACCACTCCCGCCGGAAGTCGCCTTGGCGTCGAGCCACAGCCGCTGAAGCTCCATGCCCAACAGGCTGAGGGCCAAAATGCCGCCCAAGATCACCGCGAACCGGACCACGCCGGCCGCCGTATCCTCCGGTCCTCCGATCGGACTCAGGGAACTGGCCGTGCCCGAAATGACCACCGACCCGGCCGGCTTGGGACGGGACGATTCAGCAGCTGCTTTGGGAGCTTCCATGGTGAGGAACCGCAGCAGGCTGCCGCAAAGGGGGCCGAAAGCAAACCTCGGCTTGTCCGGCTGGACCATCCCACGCCGCCCGGGCCAAGGGCGGCGGCGCCGCGGAGGAATGCTTCAGCGGCCGTTCCCCGGACGCGCCCAGTTCCGGAAAACATACCGGTGAACGCACTTCAGGCCCACGGCCATGATCATGGCTTTCGCCCACGGGAAGACGCCGGTCGTCGTAAGGTCGGTCGTGCGGGTGAGCCGGGTTCGTTCCGAATCCAGCGGTTCCAGAAGGAACTCTTCCCGGAGGGCGGAAACGCAGGGGCGAAAATGGAGGTTGGTATCCTCCATGTGGAACTGGAGGCGGCGGGCCGGTTCCCAGGCGGTGATGCGCTGATGCACCACGCCGCGCTGGGAAACGCATTCGCGGCGCGCGCCGACTCGCCCATCGCCGTCCGGCAGCCGGCATTCCACCGGCTTGGGAATGCCCAGCCGGAAGAAGCAGGGCATCCGCGGATCCATGCGGGAATCGCAGAGCAGCGGCCAGAGCGTCGCCGCCGGCTTGCCAATGACCACGCTGGTCCGGACCCGCATGACGGAGCCTATTTCAGCTCCCGAATGCGGATGTTCCGGAACCAGACGTCGTCGCCGTGGTCCTGGAGCAGGATGGGCGTGGCGAACTTGGTGCCCCACTTGGCCTCGTCCTTGAACTTGCTGGCGGCCTTGGCGGCGGCGAGTTCGGGCGACCCGAGCTCGTAGCTGAGCACCTTGTCGCCGTTCAGCCAGTGCTGGACTTTGTTGCCCTTCACCACGATCCGCGTGCGGTTGATCTCACCGGCGGGTTTCACCTTTGGCTTGGTCGCGGGCAAGGCGTCGTAAAGGGCCGCCGTCTGGCGCTTGGGACCGACCTTGGCGTCGGGGTGCGCCGCGTCGTCGATGAGTTGGTATTCGTGGCCGACGGGCGCCTTGCGGGCCTCGTCGATGAGATACTTCACCCCGCTGTTGGCCCCGGCGCCGACCTTCCATTGAAAGCGCAGCTCGAAGTCGGTGAACTTCTTCTCCGTGATGACGTCGCCGCCGCCGGCCTTGGCGGTGTGGCGCAGCCAGCCGTCCTCCACGGTCCAGCCCTTGTCCGGGAAGGTCTCCTTGCCAAAGCCGCGCCAGCCGGCGGTGGTCTTGCCGTCGAATAGCGGGGTCCAGTCGACGGACTTCTTGTCCTTGTCCCCCTTGTCGTCGTCCGGATCGGCGGCGAACACGGGCAAGGAGCAGAGGACCAGCAGGGAACCGAGGCGGGTGAGAAGGTTCATCGCGGGAAGAATGACCGGCGGGCGCAGTTCGGAAAGC
>JBIIUN010000335.1:0-5782 GCA_044339945.1 Kapaibacterium sp. (SeqCode) | reverse complement strand
TGATGTAGCTGACATCGGTTTCGTCCGTGGCGTCGGGTTCGTTCGGGAACACCTTGGTGCGAGGTTTGCCGTCGCCCTTCTCAGGCGTGGTGCTCAGCGCATAAAGCACACCGTCGCCGCCGCCCATGAAGACCTGCCATTTGCCGTCCACCTTGCCCGCGGAAGGCGAAGTCCACTGGCCGTGGTAGATGCGGTGACCGATGCCGGCATTGTCCTCGCCGAGCAGTTCGCCGGTCTCGGGATTGAGCGCGATGAAGCTGGGCGAGTTGGGCGAAGGGATGTTGACGTGGGTCCAGTCCTGACCGTTCGAGGTGCAGACGAACAGCTTGCCGTCCACCATGATGACGGAGCAATTGGAGGCGTTGTGCGGGAAGACGCCGAGCTCTTCCATCATGTCGTAGCGCCAGATGATGTCGGCGTCCTGCGGGCCGGCTTCGATGGGCGGCTTGCCGGTGTCCAGCGTGGCGTATTTGCCCTCGTCCTTGTAGGTGCCGTCGTTGCCGTTGGCCATGCCCTCGGTATCGAGGCAGAGGACCTCGCAGCGGCTGGTGACGACCCAGAGGCGGTTGCCCTGCACGAGCGGGGCGGCGAGCAGGCCGAGGTTTTCCCAGTCATTGACCTTGCCGGACTTCAGCTTCGGCACGACGAGCTGCCACAGGAATTTCCCGTCCTTCTCGCCGAACGCATACAGGATGCTGCGGTCGCCGATGTGCCGCTTGTCGCGCGGGGATTCGTTGTTGGTGCCGACGAAGACCTTGCCGCCTGCGACCACCGGATTGGCGTAGCTTTGGGAGCCGAGCTTGGCGACCCACTTCACGTTCTTGGTCGTGGCCAGGTCGATTTCCTCGGTGCCGGACTTGAGTTTGCCGGGCTCGAACCGGTCGGGCAGGCCCTTGGCCGGCGAATACATGTTGCGACCCGGGTCGTTGCCGCCCCACTGGGGCCAGTCTTCGGCACGGGCGAGGAGGCCGGCGCCCACGAGGGCGGCGGTCAGGAGGGGAAGTATCTTCATGTCGGTCACTTGGTCTGCGTTGGATTGAAAATGTTCGGGTTCAGTTGGGCGTCACCACGATGTTGTCGATGGAAACCCGCTGTTCCTGCGGCGCAAAGCCAAACATGCCGGGCGAACCGCTGACATGGGCTTGGCTGTGCGGCACCTCGATGGTCCAGGTTTCCGGTTCGGGTTCGCCCTTCTTCCAGGCTTTGCCGCGCACGACACCGGAGCCATCCGCGGCCACGTCCACGCGGACCTTGAGCCGATACCAGGCGTTGGGCGCCCACTTGAAGGGCTTGGAGACCTTGATGCGCTCCTGGTTGGAGTTCACCTCAATCTCCTGCGAGTTGCCCTTGAGGATGACGGCGTAGCGTTGGTTCAGGAGGCCAACCTCGGACATCTTGCGGCGATTGCCCTCGCTCAGCACGTCGGCCTCGATGGTGTAGTTACTGAGGGTCGGGAAGCCGAAGAACACCTGGCCCCGTTGGAACAGCTTGTTCTCGATGGTCTTGGTCAGCGCCTTGGTCTTGGAACCCTCGGCGTCCTTTTCCCGGACCTCGAAGCGGAAGCGGGCGGAATTCCACGGCAGCGGCGGGTAGGCGAAGGCGGTCGGCGGCTCGACGGTGTTCGTCGTCGTGTTGCTCAGCTCGAAGTTCTCGAAGTCGTAGGTGAACGGCGGCGCCGGCAGCACCCGGCCCTTGATGTAGCCGACGATCTCCCGGCCATCGGCCGTCTTGAAGGTCGCCTTGAACTGGCCGGCGCTGGGCACCTTGGCGGCTTCGGTGACGAGCTGTCCGTCGGCGTTGAAGGTGGCCTTCATGTAGGCCTTCACCAGCGCGGTTGGCGGGACGTAGGCCTCCCACTTCAGTGACTTGGCATCAATGGACTCCTCGACCGTGAAGCCGTTGGCGTCCAGCACCCGGATGCGGAAGGACTGGGTCTGGCCCGGCCGGAGCAGGACTTCATAGGGAATCGCCTGCAACTGGGCTGCGGCACCGGCCTTGGGCCAGGTTTTCGGGGCGGGGGCGCTGGCCAGTCCGGGGTTTTTCCCCGCCTTGCCGAAGGCGTAGAGCTTCTTGTCGGTCTGGATGTAGAGTTTGCCGTTGTAGCCGATCGGTGAGCCGAAGCAGCGGCCGGTGAGCTGGGTGCGACTGACCTCCTCCGCGCCGTCGGGGCCGGGCTTGAGCACGATCAAATCGCCGTTGGAGACGCTGTCCGCGTCGGCCTTCGCCGCGTCGTTGGCGTCCTTCATGGTGACATACATGGCGATGTAGAGGAGGCCGTCCGCGTAGAACGGGGTGCTCTGGCGCTGTTCGATGCCGACCTTTTTCTTCCAGAGCACCTTGCCGGTGTTGGCGTCCACCGCGGCGAGGTCGCCGGTGCCGGTGACTTCGTAGATGGTGTCACCCACCACGATCGGGGAGCTGGCGAGCGAACCGACCGCGTTGCGCCATTGCTCAAAGGTCTTGGGCGGGAAGACGTGGGGAATGACGGAGTTGGTCGGCTTGACCTCGGCGGGCGCCGGAATCCGGAAGGCTGCCATGCGGCCGATTTCGGAGGAGTCGAGGTTCTCCGACTCGTGCAAGGCGATGAGGTTTTCCTTGTGCCGAACGAGCGCGGCGTTGATGCCACCCTTCGCGCCGGCCTTGGCGAACGGGAAGCGCCAGAGCGGCTCCCCGGTGCGGGCGTTGATCGCCAGGATCGTGCTATCGCCGCCGGCGCTGTAGAGCACACGTTTGCCGCCCCACAGGTCGAGGTAGGGATTGGAGAACGTGTTGTCCTGCGGCCGGTCACCCGGGGCGCTGGACCACACCAGTTCGCCGGTCTTTTTGTCGAACGCGTAGAAACGGTCACCGGCGGCACCGTGCGCGCCCCAAGCGCTGGTGATGCCACGGGTGATGACCAATTCCTGATCCACGACCGGCGAGGCGGTGCGTGAGTTCGGGAAGGTGAGGCGGCCGAATTCCTCCATCATGGAGTGCTTCCACAGCAGTTTGCCGTCGGGCGTGAAGGCCATCAGCAGGCCCTGCGTGTGCTGCACGTAAAGATTGCCGGTCTCGGGATCAATGGTTGGCGACGACGTGGCGTAGCGGAGGTAGATGGTGTCGGAGAGGAAGTCGCTTTCGCCGTGCTGCCAGATCAGCTTGCCGGTGTCGGCGTCGAAGCAGGCGACGTATTCGCGGAGGTCAGGGCCTTCCCCGAGATAGCCGTTCAGGTAAATGCGGCCATTGGCGATGACCGGGGCGCTCTGGCCGGGAAAGTCGGCGGCCCAAAGGGGGGCGGCCGCGTCGATCTTCGCGGGCAGGCCCTTTTCGGCGGAGACCGAGTCCTGCGTGGGACCTCGCCAAGTGAGCCAACCGGTGACGTCAGCGGACAGGGAGAAAGCGAGGAAGACGGCCGCAGCGACGGCGGGGAAAACGTGGGGACGTTTCATGGGGAGCCAAGGATTGAACCGATGGGGCGCAACATGGCGGGCGCCCACCGGACTGGCAACGGATTTAATACGGGTGCGTATCAATTGCCGCGCGTGGTGCCGGTCGGGTCGGATTAGTTTCGCACGATCTTGTTCGGCAGGTCGTTCCGGTCCCCATGGTGCCGGGGGAAGTGCGTCGTCAGCTCGGCCCCGGCGCGGCGGATGCCGGCGATGATGGCTCCGTTGGTGTCGCCCTGCTTGAGCAGTTGTTCCATCTCCCCGGCCACCGACTGCCAGAAGGCCTCGCCGCAACGCAGGTGGATCGACTCGTCGCCGACGATGGCGAATCGCTGGGATTCGGGTGCGAAGAAGAGGAGCACCGCATTGCGCAACGGCGTGCGGGTCATGCCCAACCGCTCAAACTCGCGTCGTGCATCGGCGAGCGGATCGGTGCTCTCGCGGCGGCTGATGAACACCCGGATTTCGCCCGAGGTGCCGCGTTCGGCCTCGCGGATGGCCGCCTGGAGTTCTTGGTCGTCAATTTGCCGCTGAAACGTTTTCGCATTCATGTTTCACCAACTTCCACTGGCTCCGCCCCCACCGGAACATCCGCCCCCGCCGCTGAAGCCGCCGAAACTGCCCCCGCCAAAGCCACCACCACCGCCACCGCCCCAGCCACCCCAGCTCGAATGGCGGCCGGAGTGATCGAAGGCCCAGCCGCTCGGGGAACCCATCCGGGTGCGGGAAAGTATCAGCAGCCAGACCGGCAGCAAAATGGTGATGCCCAGCAGCGGGGTGGCGGCTACGCCGAAGAGATACGCAAAGGGATGGCCGAGGCCACCGATGAAGATGCCGCGAAACCCTTGGGCCAGACCGCCGGCGACTCCGGAGCGGAGGCCGCTCAGGGCCCCGCCGATCAGGCCGGCGACCGCCCCAAGGAGCGCGATCCACCGCAGGCGTTCGAACGAGATCGCCGCCCGCGGTCTTTGGCCGGAAGGGGCTCCGCGATACTCACCGCGGGTGGCGGCCAGGATGGCCGTCACCCCCGCGCGGATGCCGGCCTCGTAGTTGCGTTCCTTGAACCGCGGCGTGATCTCGTTGGCGATGATCCGCCCGCACAGGGCGTCGGGCAGGGCACCTTCAAGTCCGTAGCCGACCTCGATCCGGAGCTTCCGGTCCTCGGTGAAGACGGCCAACAGGACGCCATTGTCCCGGGTGCGCTGCCCGATCTTCCAGGCTTGGAACGTCCGGTTGACGTAGTCTTCGAGCGCCGCACCTGCCGGCATCCTGCGTTCGATCCAAACGACGACTTGCGAGGATGTGTCGCGCTCAAAGGACTCCAACTGCGCGGTCAACTGGGCGGCCGCCGCGGCGGACAGGACTCCGGCGCGGTCGGCGACAGGCGTGTCCGGGGCCGGCGGCGGGGTTTGGGCGCCGAGGGCAAAGCCCAGCAACAACGCCATCAACCACGCCCATGGCCGGGAGCGGATCATTTTGCGGGGGCGCTGAAGTCGAAGTTCACCTTGGGCGCCTTCTCGCTGCCTGCGTCGGCGGCAAAATACGGCTTCGCCTGGAAGTTGAACGCGCGGGCGACCAGCACCGTCGGGAAACGCTGCGAGCGGGTGTTATACCGCTGCACCGCGTCGTTGAAGCGCTGCCGCTCAACAGCGATGCGGTTTTCCGTGCCCTCGAGCTGGACCTGCAAGTCCCGGAAGCCTTGGCTCGCCTTCAGGTCGGGATACTTCTCGGCGACGACCAGGAGCCGGGACAAGGCGGAGCCGAGCGAACCCTGCGCGGCTTGGAACTGTTTGAGCTGTTCCGCGGTGTCGGGCGCCGTTCCGGGGGCGAGCTTGACCTGACCGACCGACGCGCGGGCCTCGGTGACTTCCTTCAGCACATTCCGCTCGAAATTGGCGGATCCTGAGACGGTGCTGACGAGGTTGGGAATGAGGTCGGCGCGGCGCTGGTAAACGGTCTCGACCTGCGCCCAAGCCTTGTCCACCTCCTGCCGGGAGCCGACCAGGCCGTTGTAGCTGTTGCACCCGCCCACGCCGACGGCGACCAGCAGCCCGAACAGGGCGGCGAAACTAAATGCGATGACTTTGCCCATGACGCGGTGACTTCTAGTTCTCGTCGGAGGGATGTCAGGTGGAACTTCGACCCGGAAATCCCAACGCGTTCGCCACTCGACGCGGGCGCCCAATCCTTGGATGTTTACCCGCGCAATGGCTCAGGCGGACTTGTTCAACCCGAACCGGCCCGCTTCGGATCTTCCGGTGGGGCAGGGGGAGGCCGTGTCCGAGCCAACCCGGTCCGCCGCCCCGTTGGCAGCCCGGATGCGGCCGCGGCGCCTGTCGGAATACGCCGGGCAGACC
>JBIIUN010000334.1:0-5837 GCA_044339945.1 Kapaibacterium sp. (SeqCode) | reverse complement strand
GAGCAGGCAGTTGGCGGCGAAGGTGCCGGGCTTCTTCGCGTCGGGTCCGTAGAGTTCGTAGGTGCTTTCGGTTTCCTTCGACAGGTCGGTGACGTCGGGGACGGAACTCTGCATCCGGTAAGCCATCTCGTATTGCGCGATGCGGGAGTCGAGGTCGGCGTCGCCCAGGCGGTCGCGCTCGAACTCGTTCAACTCGCGCAGGCGGTCCAGCATCTGCCGGCGGCTGGCGGCGGAAATGCCGTCGGGATTGTTCAGGTAGAGCACGGGTTCCTTGCCGGCGCGGAACTGGACGCCCTGATGTTCCGCGGGCAGGAAACCGCTTCCCCAGAGGCGCGAGTAAAGCGGTTGGTCCACCTTGCCGCGCGTGATGAGCACCACGAACGCCGGCAGGTTTTCGTTGGCGCTGCCGAGGCCGTAATGGACCCAGGCACCAATGCTCGGGCGACCGGAAACCTGCGAGCCGGTCTGGAGAAAGGTGATCGCCGGATCGTGGTTGATCGCCTCGGTGAACATCGACCGGACGACGCAGAGATCGTCCGCAACCTTGGCAGTATGCGGCAGAAGTTCGCTCATCCAGATGCCGGACTTGCCGTGCTGGGCGAACTTGAAGGCGGACCCGGCCATGGGCAGGGAAGCCTGATTTCCGGACATGCCGGTAAGGCGTTGGCCCCGGCGCACGGAATCGGGCAACTGCTCGCCATTGCGTTCATTGAGCAACGGCTTGTAGTCGAAGGTCTCGAGCTGCGACGGCCCGCCGCTCATGAACAGGTAGATCACGCGCTTGGCCTTGGGCGTGAAGTGGAGCTTGCCACCGAGGATGCCGAGGTCGGGTCCGGTGTTGGCGGCGAGCGCGGACGATGGGTTCAGCAGGTGGCCGAGCGCGATGCCGCCCAGCCCGAGGCCGAAGCGGTTGAGAAAATCACGGCGGCTGAGGCCGAAGGCGGGCAGGGGACCGGAGCAGGGGTTCATGGCGTCGAAGGGGTCAGCGTTTCATCACAAACTCGTCGTGGTTCATCACGGCGCTGGTCATCACGGTGGTGGCAGCGACCTGTTCCGCAGATAGGGCGGCGTCGCGGGGACGCTCGCCGATGGCGAGATACTTGGCCGCGGCTTCGGGCTGGGTCTTGAAATAGTCGAGTTGCTCGGTGAGCAGGCGGGTGAGGATTTCCTGTTCCCGCGGTTGTGGGGTGCGGCCGGTGAGTCGGCGGAATGCGTCGTCCACCCGGGCCCCCAGATTGTCGCCGTGGGTGCGGATGGTCTGTTCGGCAAGCACGCGGGCGGCTTCGAGGAACTGCGGATCATTGAGCAGGACCAACGCCTGGAGCGGCGTGGTCGTGGTTTCCCGTTTGGCGGTGCAGACTTCGCGAGAAGTGGCGTCGAAGGTGAGCATCGACGGCGGCGGGGCGGTCCGGCGCCAGAACGTGTAAAGGCTGCGGCGGTAAAGCTTGTCGCCCTTGTCTTGCGTGTAGGATTTGCCGGTGCCGGCTTCTTCCCAGACGCCGGCGGGTTGGTAGGGCTTTACGCTTGGGCCGCCGACCTTCTCGACGAGCAGTCCGCTGGCGGCGAGGGCGTGGTCGCGGATGACTTCGGCGCCCAACCTGTGTTTGGGCCCGCGGGCGAGGAGCGAATTGTCCGGGTCCCGCGCGACCAACTCAGGCGAGGCTACGGAGCTTTGCCGATACGTCGCGGACATGAGGATGAGCTTGTGCAGGGCCTTGCGGTCCCAGCCGCTGCGGATGAATTCGCCGGCCAGCCAGTCGAGCAGTTCCGGATGCGTGGGCAGGCGGCCTTGCGCGCCGAAGTCTTCAACGGTTGCCACCAAGCCGCGGCCGAAGTGCTGTTTCCAAATCCGGTTCACGGCGACGCGGGCGGTTAGCGGATTTTTCGGATCGGTCATCCACTGGGCGAGACCGAGGCGGTTGCGCGGCGCGCCGGCGGGCAGCGGGAAGATGCGTTCGGGTGTGCCGGCCGACACGAGGTCGCCCTTGGCGTCGTAGGCGCCGCGCTTCAGGACGTGGGTTTCCCGGGGCTGCGGCAGCTCCTGCATCGTCATGATTTCGCGGACCGGATTTACGAGGTCGTTCTCGGTGTCCCGGGTCTGTTTCAGGGCGGTGAGGGCGTCGCGATACGGCGCGTCATGACGGGCCAGGTAGGTGGCGAAGTCGGGTAGTTTCCGATTTCCGATTTCCGAATTTCGAATGGATGGAGTTCCGACTTGGGAGACCTCCGACGGGGTTAGACAAGTGTCGAAGACCTGGAATTCGTCGATGAGTCCGTCCTTGAAGCCGTTGTCGCGGAAACGTCCGGCCAGGGTAAGGCGGATACCGCCTGCCTCGCCATCGCCCCATTCGCTACGGTGCTGGATGTCCTTGAACAGGTTGTCGCGCACGACCTCGGTTTCAAGGGCCTTGCCGTCGCGGTAGAACGTGAGCCCGCCGGCCCGGCTGGAACCGTCATAGGTCACGGTCAGGCGGGTCCATTCGCCGAGCCGCAACGCGTCTTTGGCGCGGATCGCAATGGCGTTGCCCGGCCAGAAATGGATCAGGGCGAAGGTGGGCCGGCCGTGCTCAAGGACGAGTTCGTAACCGCGGCTGCCAGAATCGGTCCAGGCGCGGGAGAAATGGAACACGACGGCGCGGTCCTGCTTCACGGTGGGCTGAAGCCAAAGGTCAAAGCTGAACGGATCGGTGCGCTTGAAGTTGCCGGCGCCCTCGATGGTCGCGGAATTGTCGCCGCTGAACTTCAGCGCCTGGCCGAACTTGCCGGCGACAAGTTCGGGGTTTTCCGACAACGACGCGGTCGCGGTGCCCACGGAGCTTTCGAACTTGTTGCTGACCATCGCGTCGAGCGGGAAGGAGGCGACGGGCTTGGGTAGTTCCAGCGCCTTGGCCCCGTCAGACTGTGTCCATTCGGCGAAACGACCGCGGGCATCTTGGGCGACCTGAGTGAGTTGTTTCTCGGCTGTCTTGAGCTGTTGTTTGGCCAACCGGTGTTTCGCCTCAACTCCGTCGCCGTAGAGCAGGAGCGTGGGCGTGGGCGTGGCTTGCGTGAAATGCGAGTAGAGGCCGGATTCGTCGATGGAGTTGAAGAAGGCGAAGAGCGAATAGTAGTCGCGCTGGCTGATCGGATCGTATTTGTGGTCGTGGCACCGGCAGCATTCCAGCGTCAACCCGAGGAAGGCGGTGCCCATCGTGTGGACGCGGTCGGCGACGTATTCGGTCCGCCATTCTTCCTCGATGCTGCCGCCTTCGTTGGTCTGGCGATGCAGCCGGTTGAAGGCTGTCGCGAGGCGCTGCTCGCGCGTGGGTTCGGGCAGGAGGTCGCCGGCGAGCTGCCAGGTGAGGAACTGGTCGTAGGGCAGGTTTTCGTTGAAGGCGCGGATCACCCAGTCGCGCCACGGGGACAGGTCCCGCTCGACGTCGGCCTGAAAGCCGTAGGTGTCGGCGTAGCGGGCGAGGTCCATCCATTCCTGGGCAGCTCGTTCGCCGTAAGTGGGCAGCTTCAGCACGCGGTCAATCAAGGATTCGTAGGCGCTCGGCGAAGGGTCATTCACGAATGCGTCCACTTCCGACGGTGTCGGCGGCAGACCCGTCAGGTCAAAATACACGCGGCGAATGAGCTGGGCGCGGGCAGCCTCGGAAGCTGGCGAGAGCGATTCCGCGGCGAGCCGGGCCTGGACAAACTGATCAATGGGATTCCGGACCGACGTCGTTGACGAGGCAACCGGGGGCAAGGGAACGGGTTGAAGCGGTTCAAACGCCCAATGCTTACCCCAAGGTGCGCCCTCTGCGACCCAACGCTGCAGCAGCTCCTTTTGCGCCGGGCTCAAGGCGCGATGCGATTCCGCCGGCGGCATCAATTCGTCCGGGTCGGTGCTCAAAAGGCGTTTGACCAATTCACTGTCCGCTGGCCGACCGGGAAGAATAACGGCCTTGCCCTGCTTTACTCGGAAGGCGCCTTCCTTGGTGTCGAGCCGCAGGTCCGCTTTCCGGCCCGTTTCCGAAGGCCCATGGCAATGGAAACAATTGTCGGAGAGGACCGGCAGAACCTCACGGCTGAAGTTCACCGGCGCCGCCGACAGGGCAGTCCCGGCCGCCAGGCTGGCGGTCAGGCGAACAGTGACTCGGAGAATGGAAAACATGGGACCAATACTTGATGGGAAGCTTGGGACGATTGCAGGCGTCCCGCCATGAGAAACTGACGTTCGGCGGGGGTTCCGAACCAAGTTGCGCCGGCGCGAAATCCGCGGCTTTCCGGTAGCAAGGAGACCCAACGGGAGGCTTGGATGCGGAGCGCGAGCCCAGCAGCGTAGTCGATTCGGAACCCGCCTGTCTTCAGAATTTTGCGTCGCTGAACAGGGTGGAATGAAGGGTTCGTGAACACTTGTGAACTTTTTTCCGGCCAGAGGGGTTTTTATGTTTGACCCGCCCCACCAACTTCTTTAGGTAGCCACCAGCTTAAGCCGATATCGCCTCCTTTCGGGCATGCCGTGAGGGGCGTTTTTTGTCGGCCGGGTCGGGAAAACGACACGAACAATGCTCAAGTCTAAAACATTTCTGGCAGTCGACTTCGGGGCCGGCTCATTGAAGGCCGCCGAATTCGAACCATCGGACGATGGTGGGCTGAAGTTAATTCGCTTCGGGGTGAAGTCTTTGGGCTTGGCAGGTTCCCAGGATGCGGCCCGCGAGAACGTCATCAAGAAAGCGCTGCCCGAACTGCTCAGCGAAGTGGGTTTCACGTCCCAGCTCGCGAGCATCTGCGCCCCCGGCTTCCAAGTCTTTTCCAAGTTCGTAAAGTTGCCTCCGGTTGACACCTCCAAGGTCACCCAGATCATCCAATACGAGGCCCAACAGAATGTCCCGTTCCCGCTTGCGGAGACCGCGTGGGATTACCAGATTTTGGGCACAAACGCGGCCAGTGAACTCGAAGTTCTGCTGGTGGCGATCAAATCTGAAATCGTTGAGAAGCAGCTATTTGGCGCAGCGGAAGCGGCCAAGCTGAAGACGCAGACGGTCGATTCCTCGATCGGGGCCTTGGCCAATGCCTTCCGTTTCAACTACGCCGACCAAGAGGGTTGCAGTCTGCTGATCGACATCGGGGCGAAGACTAGCAACGTGTTGCTCTTCGAAGCGGGCAAGTATTACGCCCGGAGCGTTAACGTTGGTGCCAATGCGATTACCCAAGAGTTTGCCGCGGAAGCAAAGTTGCGCTTCGACGAGGCGGAAAAGTTCAAAATTGCCGAGGGGTTTGTAAGCTTGGGTGGGGCCTACGAGGAGCCCGACAATCCCAAGGTGGCCGCGGTCTCCAAGGTGGCCCGCAATGTCCTGACCCGCTTGCACTTGCAGGTCAACCAGACCATCCAGTTCTACCGCACCCAGCAGGGCGGTGGCGCTCCGGTTCGGGTTTTCCTTTGCGGCGGCGGTTCAACCATGCCGTATGCCACGCAGTTCTTTCAGGAAAAGCTCAATTTGCCCGTGGATTTCCTGAATCCGTTCCGGAACGTCCAGATTGATCCGTCCGTTAACGTTGAGGATCTCGAGAAGGTTGCCCAGTGCTTCGGCGAAATCGTCGGTTTGGGCCTGCGTAACGTGGCGCAGTGCCCCGTTGAGCTGAATTTGGTGCCCAAAGCCTCGCTGGCGCGGCAGGAATTCAATTCCAAGAAACCCTACCTTTTGGCTTCGGCGTTCGTCCTGGCCCTGGGTGTGGGGGCAATTGGGGTGTTTTTCCAGCAAACGGCCAAGGTGCTGCAGGACGGTGCGGCCAAGATTTCCGAGCAATTGGACCCGCTGGACCAAATCAAGACTTCGCTGGAATCGGAGGAAGGCAAGCTGAAGGCT